>JAQGKA010000131.1 GCA_028290355.1 Tardiphaga sp.
CGGAGCACCTACGAAAGTAGGTGGGCACCATATGACCGGATCCACGGACCCGGCCAGGGACAGTTCCCGTGAGGATCGATAAGGCCCCGGGGATATTATGGCTTCTGACGCGCGACACAGCTTCGCAGGGGGAATGTAGGCGCTAAGGATGGTATGCGCCAGTGGCAAAGCTTCATCCTCCCCTTTTGAGGGGGAGGGTGAAGGAAGGAGCCCGCCTCGATGGATTCCTACCCGATCGCGATGCCGCCGCCGATGGTGCGGTTGAGGACCTGGGTGGTTTTCTCGATGCGGTCGGCGGCAGAGTTCAGCGCAGCGGCCACCGCGGACTGGGTAGCGCGGGCGCGGTCGGCGGCGGCGACGCGGACGTCGCGCAGGGCTGCGAGTTCTTCCTGCAGCGCGCGGACCTGCTGGTTGGCGTCCAGCAATTCGTCGGCCACGGTCAATGCCGCCATCACCGTGAGGCGCGCGTCGCCGATCTCGCCGAACTTGCCGCGCAGGTTTTCGACGCGGGATTCCAGGCTTTCGGCGAGCCGCAGCAGCCTCGTCTCCTGGCCCTCTTCGCAGGCCATGCGGTACTGTCGGCCGTTGATGGTGACGTTGACGTGGCTCATGTGGATTCACTCATGAGGATTGTCCGCATCGAGCACGGCGCGGATGGTGCCGATCGCCGCATCGAGCTTGTCGGCGATTTCGCGATTGGCGCGCTCGAGCTTGCGCGATTTCACCAGCGTGCCGTCGAGTTCATCGGCGAGCCGCGAGCGATCGGCGCCGAGCGCCTGAATCCGCGTCGCCAACTCGTCCTCGTCGCGGTCGGCCTCGCGGCGCCGCTCCACGGCACTCTCCAGCGCATCCAGTGCCGCCATCAGCCGCCGTGTCGCCGCGTCGATCTCGGCCGCCCCGCCATTGGCGGGATCCGGGCTGGCAGCGCGATGGGCGGGTCGTTCGATCATACTGGGTACGCGGACCTTGGGTGCAAAAGCGGCCGGAGCGTAAAAGTTGCGGCTCGGCAAGCCTTTAGGCGGCCAAATTTACGTGGCAAGCGAGCCCAGTGCAACGCCGCTCAAAAGCTATGCACCACAAAGGCCATAAAAATGGATGGCGAAGACCAACCGGCTTGGACTCTCGACGGACCAGATGCTATCCAGCGATTTCTCCACTGGCATACCAGACTTTGCTGCAAAGCCGCATTTTCAGCGGACGCGGAACGTCCCACCCTCAGTACAGGCGGAAAAAAGATCATGGCGCAGGTTGATCACTCGAAGATGGCCAACGCGATTCGCGCGCTCGCCATGGATGGTGTCGAAAAGGCGAAGTCCGGCCATCCCGGCCTGCCGATGGGTGCCGCCGACGTGGCCACGGTACTGTTCACGCAATTCCTGAAATTCGACGCAGCCGATCCCCACTGGCCGGATCGTGATCGCTTTATCCTGTCGGCCGGGCATGGCTCGATGCTGCTGTATGCGCTGCTGTATCTGACCGGCAACGAAGAGGTGACGCTCGACCAGCTCAAGAATTTCCGCCAGCTGCATTCCAAGACCCCTGGGCATCCGGAAAATTTCATGACCACCGGCGTCGAGACGACAACCGGGCCGCTTGGCCAGGGTGTTGCCACCTCGGTCGGCACCGCTTTGGCCGAACGGCTGCTGGCCGCCGAGTATGGCGACATCGTCGACCACTATACTTACGTGCTGTGCTCGGACGGCGATCTGATGGAAGGCGTCAGCCATGAGGCGGCGGCGCTCGCCGGTCACCTGAAGCTCTCGAAGCTGATCTTCCTCCACGACGACAACGGCATCTCCATCGACGGCCCGCTGTCGCTGTCGGACAGCGTCGACCAGGTGGCGCGCTTCAAGGCCCATGGCTGGAACGCCGTGCATGTCGACGGCCATGACCAAGCCGCGATCGCCGCGGCGATCAAGCAGGCACAGACCTCGGATCGGCCCTCGTTCATCGCCTGCAAGACCACCATCGGCTTCGGCGCGCCGACCCGCGCGGGCACCTCGAAGGCCCATGGCGAGCCGCTCGGCGCCGAAGAACTCGCCGGCGCCAAGAAGGCGCTGGGCTGGGACTACGGACCGTTCGAAGTCCCCGACGACGTGTTGCAGGCCTGGCGCAGCGTCGGCAAACAGGGCGCGGTGGCGCATGCCGACTGGCGATCGCGCTTCGATGCCCGGCCCGAGGCCGAGCGCAGCGAGTTCATTCGGCGGGTGATCGACCGCAAGCGTCCTGCGGCACTCGCCGACGCGATCCGTAAGCTGAAGCAGAAGCTGGTTGACGAGCCGCAGACCATCGCGACGCGCAAGGCCAGCGAACTGGCGCTCGAGGCGCTGGTCGCGGTGATGCCGGAATTGCTGCTCGGCTCCGCCGATCTGACGCCATCCAACAATACGCGCACCAAGAATGCCAAGGATGTGAAGCCCGGCGATTTCAGCGGCCGCTACATCCACTATGGCATCCGCGAGATGGGCATGGCAGCGGCGATGAACGGCATTTCCCAGCATGGCGGCTTTGCGCCGGCCGGCGGCACCTTCATGTGCTTTACGGATTATGCGCGCCCCTCGATGCGGATCGCGGCGCTGTCCCACGTCTCGGTGGTTTACATCATGACGCACGATTCCATCGGACTCGGCGAAGACGGCCCGACCCACCAGCCGGTGGAGCATCTGGCGTCGCTGCGCGCGATGCCGAACATGCGGGTGTTCCGCCCGGCGGATCCGGTTGAGACTGCGGAATGCTGGCAGCTCGCGCTGGAAAACACCACCGGACCGACGGTGCTGGCGTTGTCACGGCAGAACCTGACGCCGGCGCGCACCGTCCATCACGAGGACAATCTGTGCAGCCATGGCGCCTACGAGCTGATCCCCGCGCAGGGCAAGGCCCATGTGTCGCTCTTTGCCTCGGGTTCCGAGGTCGAGATCGCCGTCGTCGCACAGAAGCAGCTTGCAGAACGTGGCATTGCCACGCGCGTGGTGTCCGTGCCGTCGCTTGAACTGCTGCTGCAGCAGCCGGCCGACCGTCGTCATGCCATTATTGGCGAGGCGCCCGTCAAGATCGCGATCGAGGCCGCGGTGCGGTTCGGTTGGGATGCCGTGATCGGGCCGGAGGGGACGTTCATCGGCATGAGCACATTCGGTGCCAGTGCGCCGGCCAAGGAACTCTACAAGTATTTCGGCATCACCGCCGAGGCCGTTGTGGAGGCCGCGACGAAGCATCATAACGCGGCTTAACTCCATCGGAACGTTGATGAATTTGGCGCATTGCAAGTGCGCCTCATTCAGGGCATGTAATGCCCATCATATGCAGACCTTGAACCTTTAAGGGAGAAGTTGAATGGCAGTCCGGGTTTCGATCAACGGGTTTGGCCGCATCGGCCGCAACGTCCTGCGGGCGATCTATGAGTCCAAGCGCACCGACATCGAAGTGGTCGCCATCAACGATCTCGGTTCGGTCGAGAGCAACGCGCATCTGCTGCGCTTCGATTCGGTGCATGGCCGCTTCCCCGGCGAAGTTACGGTCGACGGCGACAGCATCGATATCGGCCGCGGCAAGATCAAGGTAACGGCGGTTCGCGATCCCAACACCCTGCCCTGGAAGGACCTCGGCATCGACATCGCGCTGGAATGCACCGGCATCTTCAGCGCCAAGGCGAAGGCCTCGATGCACCTCACGGCAGGCGCCAAGCGCGTGCTGGTCTCGGCGCCCTCGGACGGCGCCGACGCGACGATCGTCTACGGCGTCAACCACAAGACGTTGACCAAGGACCATCTGGTCGTCTCCAACGGTTCCTGCACCACCAACGCGCTGGCGCCGGTGGCCAAGGTGCTGAACGACCTCG
>JAQGKA010000132.1 GCA_028290355.1 Tardiphaga sp.
TTACAACCTCGGTAGTTCAGGCGCAGAGGTGGCCAACACGGAACGTCCGGTGCATCGTGCCGTTTGCGGCGGGATCGACGCCGGACAGCATCGGCCGCATCCTCGCCGACCGGCTGCAGACAAAGCTCGGCGTCCCCTTCGTCGTAGAGAATAAGCCCGGCGCCAGCGGCAACACCGGCACCGATGCCATCGCCAAATCGGAGGCTGACGGCTACACGATCGGCTTGTCGATCGTCGGGCCGCTCGCGCTCAACAAATTGCTGTTCAAGGCGCTCCCTTACGATCCCGCCAGGGATCTCGCACCGATCACCATCGTGGCTACACAGCCTAGCGTGTTGGTGGCAAGCAATGAGCTGGGTGTGAAGGATTTTGCGTCCTTTGTCACGCTGCTGAAAAAAGATTCAGCAAAATTGAATTATGGTTCGATCGGCTACGGGTCGCTTTCGCATCTCACGATGGTGGCGATCGCCATGAAGACCGAAGCCCACCCCGAACATATCGCCTATGCCGGATCGCCAAACGTGGTTACAGCGCTGACGCGAAACGACGTTCAGATGTCAGCGCTCCCGGCTGCGTCGGTCGCGCCGCAGGCGCAGGCCGGCTTGTTGAATATGCTGGCGGTGACCAGCGCGACGCGTTCGGCATTGCTGCCTGATGTCCCAACGCTGCGTGAGAGCGGCATCGATGGCGTCGAGGCCGGCGCCTGGATCGGTCTGGTTGCGCCAGCAAATACTCCCGCGGCGATCCAGGATAGAATCTACGCGACTGTGGTCGAGATCATGGCCGAGCCCGCGGTTCGCGAGAAACTGACAGCACTCTACATGGAGCCTGTCGCCAATACGCCCGATGAATTCCGCGCGGTCATCAAACAGGAGCTCGATCGCTGGGGACCGGTGATCGAAAAGAACAACATCCGCATTCAATAGGTCCGCGACATTCGCACCACACCTCTCGCTCATTGCTTTGAATGCTTAGGAGAAAGCCGCGTGCCGAACCAACCCGAACGTTATGATGTCATCGTTGTCGGCGGCGGAAGCGCCGGCGTCGGGGCCGCCGTCGGTGCCAGCCGGACCGGTGCGCGGACACTGCTGATCGAAAGTGCAGGCTGCCTCGGTGGCGCATCGACGATGCGCAACGTTCTCACCTATTGCGGTCTTTACACGCTGGGAGAGCGCCCACGACAAGCCGTCTTTGGCGTCGCTGAAGATGTAGTTGCCAAACTGCGCCGGCTCGGCGGCATCAGCGCGCCGCACCGTCATCGCGGCGTGTTTGTAGTGATCGATCCCGAGGCGACGAAGCGCGCGCTCGATGAAATTTGTCAGGAGAATAACGTCGACGTGCTGCTTCATGCCTTCGTCGGCAGCGCCGAACGCGATGGTGACCGCATCGCGTCGGTGACGTATCATGACCATGGCGGCGCGCATCTGCTGTATGGCAAGGCCTACATTGACGCCACCGGCGACTGCGACCTCGCTTTCTTCGCCGGAGCATCGACACGCTATGGCAATCACGGCGCCGTTAATCTCGGTACGCTCGGCACCCGGTTTGGCGGCATTTCGTCCGATGTCGAGGTTTCTGCCGACGCTATATCACGTGCGGTTCAGGCCGCGCGGAGCCGAGGCGTAGGCCCCATCACGAAAGAGCGCAGCGTCGTCGCCCGTCTGCCCGGCTCTGGTGACGTCGTGTGCTATCTGGCATCAGCTGACTATAACCCCAGAGATGGCGCCAGTCTGACCCGCGCGGAGATGTCCGGCCGCGAGCAGGCCTGGGCCTATCTCGATGTCATCCGCACGATTCCCGGCTGCGAGCGGGCCTATCTTGCCTCCACGGGTCCCGATTTCGGAACGCGGGAGTCGCGTCATATCAATTCGGTCGGACAACTGACGTGGAAGGATGTCGAGAATGACGCTCAGTACGACGACACCATTGCGCTCGGCGCCTGGGGCGTCGAATGGCACGACCGCAAGACTTTCGAGAGCACCATGCAATTGCCGCCCGACGGCGGAGCCTACGACATCCCGCTGCGATGCCTGATGAGTGCCGATACACCGAATCTCTTCGCAGCAGGCCGAACCGCGGATGGTGACCGTCAGGCCGGTGCGTCGATTCGCGTGATGGGGACTGCTTTCGCCACCGGGCAGGCCGCCGGCGTGGCCGCTGCTGCCCTTGCGCAGAGCGGTGCGGTCGATCCGACCGCCGTACGCAAAACGCTCCTCACTCAGAATGCCTTGATCGACCGCAATGCGATGCCGGCTCCGATCAGCATCTCCTGAAGCGCCATCAATCATGTTGCTCCAAGAGGGTTTGGCGGTTGACGGGGCCGCGCGACCGGTGGCGAGCCATCACCGTTGGCGTCACAGTGAGAGGTGGTGCGGGCGGGGTGCACGCAACCACTCTTCATCCCATTGTTATTGTTGGAATAATTCGCCCGCAGGCATACTCGTGTATCCCAATTTGTATCTCAGTTCGTATCACAGTTCCGGCTGCCCCCCCCCGGCGCCCTGCGTCCCCGATCATTCGGCATTTTCGCGCGCCCGCAGCTAGCGTTTTCGCGAGGGCTGATCGTGTCACGCCGCGAGCAAGGAAGACGGCGAAGCGCTCAATGAGGCCGTGGAGCCCCAGTGCGGTCGCCAACACTCCTGCGATGATCGCCTTAGCGTGCTCGCGGATGGCTTTCTCTTGGGCGGTGGGCATCGGCGGCAACTTGTAGGTCGCCGCCAGATCGTGCAGTGCGACGCGAACTTCGGCGAGAAATTGGCTCGGATTGTCGCCCATTTCCGACACGATTGCACGGGCACTTTCACGGGCATTTCCGACGACCTCAATCGAGGCGGATACCCTCAGAAACATTGCGATATTCGGAGGGCTTGGTTTGCTGGTTTCCCTGTGGTGGCGAGCTACGGGCTGGACCTCAGCGCTGGGCTTTTCTGATCGGCGCCCGCCCAGGCCGCCGCAGTTACTCTGCCTTGTCGCACGCGAATGTCTCGGATCTGTTGCAGTCATCGCATCTGAACGTCGAGAAATTGATCAGACCTTCTCTGGCTTCGAGGGAGGCGATTACCATCCGTTTCCCACAGCCAGCGCAAATAGGCTTGGCTTCGGTTCCCAGCGGGTAAAGCAGAAGTCATTAACACACGCTCATGAGGGCCTCCCGAGTATTTCGGTAATGGGCAAAACGTCCGAAGGTTGCTGGCCAACTCGTCTGCGGTGAAGTTTGAACCTTAAAGGAAGTCGCGCGTTGATACGAAGCCTGGGGCATGAGGCCAGGAGCGTCTCCAATGAGCAACAACATTCCTCTGGACCTGCAGCGGCGGTTTGAACGGCGATGGGCCGCACATTGTGAACTTGCCCCTCGTAAAATGCCCCTTGTCTCGCAGCTTACCGAAAATCGTCCGCAGACCGGGAGCCCTTCGGGGAAAAAGGAAATCACCGCGCGGGCTAAGCCCACAGATCACGCGGCTTAAAAGCCGAATTTTCTCCTCAGAGGCATGACGTGCCGTTTGTCGGGCGACTGGTCCATTTTCTCATGGAGAAGCCCGCCGGCTGGAGCCGGAGGGCTTCGTTCTAAGGCTGTTTAAGCCCCGGAATCCGATCAACCACATACCTGGACGCGGCGCACGCGCCAACCGTAAGGCGTCATTACTCGCCGCCTAACCAAATAACAGCCTCCGTCGTCATCATAAGCGTAGCTGTTATAACCGTAGGGGTAGCCGTACCCATATCCACCGTAGGCTCCAGCTAATCCGAGGCCGAGTCCTAACCCAATGCCGGTCCCGCGAAAGCCTCCGCCATGGAAGCCTCCGCCCCGAAAGCCGCCACCATGGAAGCCGCCTCCACCACCGTGAAAGCCGCCACCTCCATGGCCGCCGCCGCCCCGCGCTGCGGCTCCAGTCGCAGAGCCCAAACCAACTACAGCTATTGCAAGCAGAGCAACTATCGATTTACGCAACATGGCCCTAAGTCCTCGTTGAATCGTCGCACCCCTTTTTATTCAACGGTTTGTCCGGCGTAACGTTGCTAGGGGTGGAAAAAAGATACGCGCCGGCGCGAACCAGCGGGCCCCAGCGATATGGCGTGTCAGGGGATGATCCTAGCGACTTTGCGCGGCGCGGCAGGCTCCGCGGTGCGAGGCTTTTCAGCTGCAGGGCTCACGGGCAGTTGCAGCACGATCGCCCTTTGCCCGGGCTTGAGATCTGTGACGAGAACGATCTCGCCGTTCGAGAATTCGAGCGCGTCGTGGTGGTGATGAGATTGGCCCACGTCAATTTGGCGAAAAAGGGGCCAGTCGGTCGCGCACGTTCCGGCGAAACACCCGCCCATCGACTCGGACATCGTCTTCGAAGGCGATTTCGGTTCCCGGACGAAGACACACGGCAACGTGCGGATCGTCCACACTTGCGAAACCGCGAGTTATCGTCGAAGGAAATTTGGTCGACACCAGTATATCCGCCACCTCCGCGGGACGGGTAGCGACCGCGTGCAGGCTGTAATCACACATGGATGCGCTCCTATGGATGGCCACCAAAGCTGTCGCTGACAACGGGCCAACACCCGGGATCTCCGCAAGGCGCTTGCTCATTTCGCTGGACCGATGGCATGCGGCGCGAGGACTGGCACGCGTTCATCCTCAAGGTCCGAGAGAACCGCCAGGATATCGTCGAGCCCATTTCGGCCAACCGGAGCGATAATGC
>JAQGKA010000410.1 GCA_028290355.1 Tardiphaga sp.
GAAACGCGGCGCGCGATGAACGCGCGCCGCGTGGTATCAGTCAAGTTCAGGCAGCAGAGGTGATCTTCTCCAGCACCGCATCGAAGGCGGCGGCGGCGCTCGGCAGATCCTTGAAGGCACGCCCGCCGTCGGCGGACTGCTTCTGCGCGGCAGTTGCTGTCGGACGAATTTCCGCCACCGGCTTGCCACCCTCGAGCATGGTCAGCGGCGCGATCACCTGAAACTCATGCTCCTCGACCGGCTGGTCCTTCAGCAGGAAGACGCTGAGCGAGACGATGTCCTTGCCGCGGCGATAGGAGATGTAGCGATCGACGGCCACCGACCCGTCGCGCTGCATGCCGCCGAGCTTGGCATAGCCCTTGGCGTCCAGCAGCTTGTGCGACTTGAAGCCTTTGACGCCAACCGAATTCGCCTTCGCGGTTTCTTCCGAGAGGTCGTACTTCGCGGCCATCTCCTTGCCGACCACGGCGAGCTGCTCCGACATGTCGTGCTCGAACTGCTTCGCCTCGCTGCGCGGCTGACCCGCCTTGCGCGGCTTGTTGGCGTTGCGCTTCTCCAGCTCGGCAGTGCACTGCGCGATCACTTCAGCGACGTCCTTGCGCTCCGCATTCGCCAGCAGGTTCTTCAAATCCGGAGTTGTAAGGGCCGCAACGCGCTCGTCTGTCCAATCAACCATAGTATCCAACGTTCTCTTCTGGCGTATCCGAGATGATTCTCTGAAAAAGCGCGTCACACGCCGCAACGGCGATCGGCTGCGCCAGGCAGCGCTCGTGACACGGGAACAATAGCGCCTTTTCGCGCTATTGTGCGGCTCTATTTGGGCAAAAGGTTTACACGCCGCCGGGGTAGTTCGGGCTTTCGCGGGTAATGGTCACGTCATGCACGTGGCTTTCGCGCAGGCCGGCGCTGGTAATGCGCACGAATTCCGCCTTCTCGTGGAACTCGGCCAGGTCCTTGGCCCCGACATAGCCCATCGCGGCGCGCAGGCCACCCGCGAGCTGATGCATCACGTTACCCACCGGGCCCTTGTAGGCCACCTGGCCCTCGATGCCCTCCGGCACCAGCTTCAGCGAATCCTTGATGTCCTGCTGGAAGTAACGATCCGCCGAACCGCGCGCCATGGCACCGACCGAGCCCATGCCGCGATAGGCCTTGTAGGACCGTCCCTGCCACAGGAACACTTCACCGGGGGTCTCGTCGGTTCCCGCGAGCAGCGAGCCGACCATGGCGATGTCGGCACCGGCCGCCAGCGCTTTGGCGAGATCGCCGGAAAACTTGATGCCGCCGTCGGCGATGACGGGAATGTTGTGCTTCTTGGCGGCTTCCACCGCATCCATGATGGCGGTGAGCTGCGGCACGCCGACGCCGGCAACGATGCGCGTGGTGCAGATCGAGCCCGGGCCGATGCCGACCTTGATGGCGTCCGCGCCGGCATCGATCAGCGCCTGCGCACCTTCGGTGGTGGCGATGTTGCCGGCGATCACCTGCACGGCATTGGAAAGACGCTTGATGCGGGTCACCGCTTCCAGCACGCGCGACGAATGACCATGCGCGGTATCGACCACGATGATATCGACGCCGGCATCGATCAGCCGTTCGGTGCGCTCGAAGCCGCCCTCGCCCACGGTGGTCGCGGCAGCGACGCGAAGCCGGCCCTGCGCATCCTTGCTGGCAAGCGGATGCGCGACCGCATGTTCCATGTCCTTGACGGTGATCAGGCCGACGCAGCGGTACTGATCGTCGACCACCAGCAGCTTCTCGATGCGATGCTGGTGCAGCATGCGCTTGGCTTCGTCCTGGCTGACGCCCTCACGCACGGTGACGAGATTTTCGTGCGTCATCAGTTCGGAGATCTTCTGCTTCGGATCCTTGGCAAAGCGCACGTCGCGGTTGGTCAGGATGCCGACCAGCTTGCCGGGGACGCCCTTGCTGGCGCCGGTCACCACGGGAATGCCGGAGAAGCCGTGCTCGCTCATCAGCGCCATGGCGTCGGCAAGCATCGCATCGGGACCGATGGTCAGCGGATTGACCACCATGCCGGATTCGTACTTCTTCACCTGCCGCACCTGCGCGGCCTGGCCATCGACGTCGAAGTTGCGGTGGATCACGCCGATGCCGCCGGCCTGCGCCATGGCAATCGCCATTCGCGCTTCGGTGACGGTATCCATTGCCGAGGCGATGATGGGAATGTTCAGCGGAATGGCGCGGGTCGCGAACGAGCGGATATCAGCGTCGGAGGGTAGAATGTCCGATAGGCCGGGCTTCAGCAGCACGTCATCGAACGTGAACGCTTCGCGAATTTTGTGAACGACCGCCATTGCCAACTCCATTCAGCGGCGGATTCGCCGCGCTATAACCTCAGGATGAGCCAATTGGTCGGCGATGCGGTGCATCGTCGTCGAATCGAAGCCCATCGGTAGGGTTGGCGGTGGTCGATAGCATGGTGTCGTGACGATTCAAAGCGGTTGGCAGCCATGCACAGGGATTTTGGCCATGGCGCGCCCAAACCGGCGCGGCATGGCCAGCAAGACGGCGTCAATCATCAGCGTCGGTCGACAGGGCGATGTCTTTCTGGGCATCGAGGGCGGCGATCCGCCCCACCAGCGCGGCGCGAATCCCCGTGAAACTGCTGCTGCCCATCACCAGCCGCCGGGGTGCCGGGCTGATCTCCACGCAGTCGATCATCGCCTGCGCCATCTTGTCGGGATCGCCCTTCACCGCAAATGCGCCGCTCGCGATGGCGCGGCGAACGTCGCCGGCCGGCGTGTCGTCGTAGACCTCCATCGTCGGCGCCGTGACAAGGCCGCGGCCGAAATCCGTCCGCGAGGGCCCCGGCTCGGCGATGGTGAATTCGATATGGAACGGGGCGACCTCCTGCGCCACCGCTTCGATAAAACCTTCGATCCCCCATTTGGTGGCGTGATACAGGCTGAAATTCGGATAGGCGATTTGGCCGCCTTCCGACGACACCTGCAGGATACGGCCGCCGCCCTGCGCCCGCAGATGCGGCAGCGTGGCGCGGATCACCTGGATCGAGCCGATCAGGTTGGTGTCGATCTGATGCCGGATCTGGTCGTCGCCCAGTTCTTCGCCGGCTCCGAACAGGCCGTAGCCCGCATTGTTGACGACCACATCGATGCGGCCGAGCTCGGCAAAGGCGCGGTCGAGCACCGAGCGCACGGCATCCGTATCGGTGACATCGAGCGCGGCGACCCAGAGCCGGTCGCCATGGCGCGCCTTGAGGTCGTCCAGCGCGGCCGCCTTGCGCAAGGTCGCCGCGACGCGATCGCCGCGCGCCAGCAGCTTTTCGGTCATCGCACGCCCGAAGCCGGACGAGGTGCCGGTGATGAACCAGGTCTTGGAGAGATTGGTCTTGGAGGGATTATTCGACATGGGTGAAACCTTTCAGGAAGGCCGCAGCATCGCGACGCGTTCTCTCGCCTGAAGGTAGATTTCTTCATCCATGTGTATATACCATCTATCTTGCATAACTTCGTGAAAAACGCCCATGAATACCAAGCCGACCTTGGGCGACCTGACGGCGCTGGCCGCCATCGCCGCGCATCGCAGTTTTCGCAAGGCCGCCGACGAACTGGGCCTGTCGCCCTCGACGCTGAGCCACATGATGCGGGTGCTGGAGCAGAACATGGGTGTGCGCCTGCTGCACCGAACCACCCGCAGCGTCTCCACCACCGAGGCCGGCGAGCGCCTGGTCACGCGCCTGCAGCCGGTGCTGCGCGATCTCGATTCCGCGCTGCAGGAAGTCGATGCCTTCCGCGGCCGCCCCAGCGGCACGCTGCGCATCAACGCCAACGAAAGCGCGGCCCGAATGTTGGTGGCATCAGTGGTGCCAGCATTCCTCGCCCGGCATCCCGAGATGGCGCTCGACCTCGTCACCGACGGCCGGCTGATCGATATCGTCGCCGGCGGTTTTGACGCCGGCATCCGGCTCGGCGAAGCCGTGCCGCAGGACATGGTCGCGGTGCGCTTCGGCGGCGAGGCGCGCTTCCTCGCCGTCGCCTCTCCGGCCTATCTCGAAGGACGGGCGCCGCCGCAGACGCCGGACGATCTCAAGGACCACGCCTGCATTCGCTTCCGGCTGCCGAGCGGCAAACTGTATCGCTGGGAATTCGAGAAGCACGGCCAGGAAATGGCCATCGACGTGCCGGGCGTGCTGACCCTCGACCATGTCGAGTTGATGATCGAAGCTGCCGTGGGCGGCCTCGGCATCGCCTATGCCTCTGACAAGTCGGCCCGGCCCTACCTTGAAAGCGGCGAGCTTGTCAGCGTGCTCGACGACTGGTGCCCGTCGATCCCCGGCCTGTTCCTCTACTACCCCGGCCACCGCCACGTCCCGCCGGGCCTGCGGGCCTTCATCGATGTGTTGAAAGAGGTGGCGTGAGACACTCGTTTCCAGAACGAGCACCGTTCACGCAGCCGTTAGGAGCCATGCACCTGTGGCCGATGGCCGCGACCGCGACATGGTGTTAAAGCGCGCCCGCGCCATCCTGAAGAATCGCCGGAAATTCCAGAAAATTGAGAATTCCCGGGAACAAAGATTTTCATGAATAAAGAACGCCTGATCCCGCTCATTGTCGCCTCCGCGCTGTTCATGGAAAACATGGACTCCACGGTGATAGCGACCTCGCTGCCGGCGATCGCCGCCGACATCGGCACCAGTCCGCTGACGCTGAAACTGGCCATCACCTCCTATCTGCTGTCGCTGGCGGTATTCATTCCGGCGAGCGGCTGGACCGCCGACCGGTTCGGCGCCCGCGCGGTATTCTCCATCGCCATTGCCGTGTTCATGGTCGGCTCGATCGGCTGCGCGCTGTCGCAATCGGTGACCCACTTCGTGATCGCGCGGATCATCCAGGGCGTCGGCGGCGCCATGATGACGCCGGTCGGGCGGCTGGTGCTGCTGCGCTCCATCGACAAGAGCGCGCTGGTCAATGCTATGGCCTGGATGACCATGCCAGCGCTGATAGGCCCGGTGATCGGGCCGCCGCTCGGCGGCTTCATCACCACCTATTTCTCCTGGCACTGGATCTTCCTGATCAACATTCCGATCGGCTTTCTCGGCATCTCTCTGGCGTTGCGTTTCATCGAGCCTATCCGCAGCGAAGACCCCGAGCGCTTCGATCTCTGGGGGCTGCTGCTCGCCGGCATCGGGCTCGGCGGC
>JAQGKA010000415.1 GCA_028290355.1 Tardiphaga sp.
TCATCAAATGCGGCCAGCAGTCGCTGGCCGTGTTCTGCGTCGGCGTGTTCCTGTCCTTCGTCGGCCATTTCGAACTGATGATGAGCTCGGGCTCGCTGATGGCGCAGATCTTCGTCAGCTGCGCCGGAATCGCGCTGATGACCTTTGTCGCTTACTACATCTCGTGGTCGAAGAAGCAGGACAAGCCGCTGCCGAAGCCGGCTGCAGCGCCCGCGCCGACATCATCGGCCACGTCTTCAGCACCAGCGCCAACATCCGGTCAGTCCTGAGCGGGCACGCCAAGAAAAAGGGAGGGCAACTGCCCTCCCCGTGTTCTGAACTCAGTGGTCTGCCGGCTTACCAGCGGCGGCCATACCCGTATCCGCCGCGGTAGCCATAGCGACGCGGGCCGCCATAGAAGCGTGGGCCGCCACCGTAATAGCGCGGTGCAACATAGCCGTAGGCGTAATTCGGGCGGCGCCAGCAGCGGCCGTAGGCGTCGCAGACCAGCCGAACCTGTTCGACATTGCCGGATTGCCCGACCTGCCCATTGACCGACAGGCCATTGGGCACCGCAGACGCCGAACCGGCACCGAGTGCGATACCGCCGAGCGCAACCAGGCCGGCGATCGCCAATTTCAAATTCATTTCAAATTCCTCCTTGGGCATCTTGAACGCGCGGCCGGCCGAATAGTTGCGCGAGACCGGCCATATCGCGCAACGGCGCTACTCGTGGATGGTATTCGTGGCGGAACCGTGAGGAGACGTGGTTAACTTTCCGCGTTCGACGAAAGTCCCATGATCGCGGCCCGACGAACGTGGGATCAGTTCGATCTGGTCTTTGCGGTCTGCTCGCCGGCACGATCGAAGAACGCCTTCTCTTCCGCGGTCGCTTCGAGCAGCTGGGTGTCCTGATCGTAGACGTCATTGCGAAACTGCACGATCTGGTCGCGGGTCATCCAGCCCGTGAGATAGATCCAGGCCACCGGCACCTTCTTCGTCAGCTTGACGTCCAGGCGTTGCCCCGTCGCGATCGCAGCGTCGATCTCGGGGCGCGCCCAGTTCGGCGTATCGTCCAGCAGCCAGGCGGCGAGATCGCGGACGTTGTCGACGCGTACGCAGCCGTGGGAATCGAAGCGGTAGTCATCGCTGAACAGGTTCTTCTGGTTGGTATCGTGCATGTAGACCGCATATGAATTCGGCATGTCGATGCGCAGCTGTCCAAGCGCGTTCCACGACCCCGGCTCCTGCCGCACGGTGACATTCGGCGTCTTGTCCGCGGACCAGTCGATACTCAAGGGGTCGAGCACGCTCTCTTTCGAGTCCAGCACCTGCATGTGCATGCGGCTGAGATAGGTCGGATCCTTGCGCATATGCGCGGCGACCTCGTTCTTGGTGATCGACGCCGGTACCGTCCAGGTCGGATTCAAATTGATATTGCCGATCTCGGAGGTGACCGTGGGCGACGGCTTGTCGGTCTTGCCGACGATGACACGGTAGCGCCGCACGACAATGTCGTTTTCGACCGCTTCGGCATACGCGCCGGGAAGATTGACCACGACATAACGCGGGCCGAAGTGAAAGCCGATCGCAGCCACGCGCTGCAGTGAGGCTTCCAGCTGCTGGATGCGTTTTTCGACGGGAACGTTGAGCGCGCTCAGGGTGCGCGGCCCGATGCTGCCGGTGGTGGCAAGGCCGTGGCGGGCCTGGAAGCGCTTCACGCCGGCGGCGAGCGCGGCGTCATAAGGTCCCTTGGCCTCGGATGAAGCGAGATCGCCTGTCATCACCAGACGCAGGCGCAGCGTGTCGTCATGCGGCCCGGCAGTGCCGATGGCGAACTTGGCTTCGGCCGGAATCGTTGGCCATCCGCCCAGCTTCTCGATCAGGGAATAGGCCTGGATCGCCTCGCCGATGCGACGTTCCGACCCTTCATCGAAGGTCGGCTCGCCGGACAGCGCCAGTGCCGCGGCGGAACGGGTTTCCGGCGTCGCCGATTTGGCCGAGGTCTCAGCCGGCGTCGCGAGCGTCTGCCCACGCGACGCCCCTATACCGCCCTGCACCAACAACGCGGTCATCAGAACAA
The DNA here is from genome assembly GCA_028290355.1 of Tardiphaga sp. Classification (GTDB taxonomy): domain Bacteria; phylum Pseudomonadota; class Alphaproteobacteria; order Rhizobiales; family Xanthobacteraceae; genus Tardiphaga. Next base: position 2,063 of record JAQGKA010000415.1, read on the forward strand.
TCGTGCGCTTCATCGTCGATCCCTGCCGTCCAGCCAATGCGGCAAGGTAGATCGACAACGACAACTATTCGTTAACTACGCGTAGCAAGACGCGCCGCGTCAACCCGCCTTGCGTGTGTAGAGATGGAAGCCGCCATAGATTCCCGAGCGATCCTCGGCCAGTCCTTTCGCGCTTCGTTCGGCGTCGCGCTGCCAGGTGTTCCGAAGCGATGCCAGTTCCGGACTGTCCAGCGGCGACTCCGCCCCGGCGGTGCGGAAAATCACGCGGACGCCGTCATTACCGGCGCGGTCGATGGCATTCCACAGCGCGCGGATCTCGTCCGGCGCCATCCAGTCCTGCGAATCCAGCAGCACCACGGCGTCGATCTGCCGCGCCGGCTGACTTTCCAGGAAAACGCGCAGATTGGCGTGCACCGGCGTGACCAGGCCGGCACCCTTGCCCATCTCGGCGAAGCGGCTCTGCTGCAGGTACAGCGGCAGGCTTTTGTCGCCGGGCCCGACATAGCTGCGGCCGAGCGCCTGCCAGGCAAAATAGTTGGTCGCGTTGGGGTGCACGTCGATCAGGCGCAACAGCCGCTGGTGCAGCACTTCGTTGAGCGGCTGGTCGCCGCCGAGCAGCGTGCGTTGCTGCGGCGGAATGCCGAGGCTGAACAACAATGCCGGCGTCCGCGTCATCAGCCGCGCGAGACGGGAATGAAACAGCCGGTGCAGCTTGTCCAATGCGCGGATACGTGCGGGCGAGTTGGCGTCATCCTTCAGCAAGGCCGCGAGATCGATGCCCGCGATCTTCGCCAGCTGGTGGGCGAAGCCGATGAAGCGGCCGAGCGCGCCGTGACGGAAAAAGCCGTCGGTGAAATAGCCGTAGCGCGGCCGGCCGCGCACATCGCGCTCGTCCCAGTAACCGCGCGCGCTGGCATCGAGCATCGGCCGCAAGCGGTTGCGATACAGGTCGGCATTCGCCATCGAGTTGCCCTCGCCGAAGAATTTCCAGAACGTGGCATAGTCCGGCAGCGCGCGCAGGCCGGCGAGCTTCAGCTTCAGCAGCGACAGATGTGCCTCGTTGAGGTCGATGGCATAGACCTGCGCCGGCTTCGCCGCGAGATAGGACAGCGCGTTGCAGCCGCCGCTCGATATGGTGACGATGGTCGATCCCGTCGGCAACTGTAGTGCCGCAAGGTCCGCTTCCGGATCTTCCCAGATCTGGGTGTAGACCAAGCGGCGAAACCAGAAGGCAAAGAGCCTGTCCCAGATCGTCGCTTCGTCGCGAGTCCGGCTGTTGCGAACGGCGTCCGCGATCAAATGCGTGTTCATTGTTCCCTCGAATCGACCATTTGAAACATTTATCAATCGCAGACTGCGGTTTTGCGACAGCGATTAGCCCCGCTGTGCGCAACGCGCGATGGCCTGTCACACCGGTGTCGTGTTGCGGTGAAAAGCATGGCTAGTGCGCCAGACCGCGACGAGGTGATCCCGTGACGACTGTCTCCGATTTCGACGATGGCGCGGACGCCGCGTGGCCGACCGAAGCCACAAGCCGCATGAACCGGATGTATCGCTGGCAGCGCTTCATCTATGACGCGACGCGTCGCTATTATCTGCTCGGCCGCGACCAGTTGATCGACGGCATCCGACCATCCGCTGGCGCCATGGTGCTGGAGATCGGCTGCGGCACCGGCCGCAACCTCGTCCATGCCGCGCGCCAATATCCCGGCGCAACCTTTTACGGTATCGACGTCTCCACCGAGATGCTGACCACGGCAATCTCGGCGATCGACCGCCACGAATTGAATGGCACCGTTCGCGTCGCCCATGGCGATGCCACCGCATTCGATCCGGCTGTGCTGTTCGGGATATCGGCGTTCGATCACGTGATGATCTCCTACAGCCTGTCGATGATTCCGGACTGGCACGCCGTGCTCGACAATGCGGTGTCCCGCCTCAAGCCCGGCGGCCGGCTGCACATCGTCGATTTCGGCAATCAGGAGCGGCTACCCGCCGCGGCCCGCAAATTCCTGCTGCGCTGGCTGGCTCTGTTCGATGTCACGCCACGCAGGGACATGCAGGATGTGTTGATGACGATGGCGGCGGAGTCCGGCGCCAATCTCGCCTTCGACCGGCCGTTCCGGGGCTATGCGCAATCCGCGGTGCTGACGCTGCCTAAGCGGCCTGGCTAAGTTTTCGGCGTCCGATATTTCGATACACTTCGACTGCGCCGAACAGCACCAGCGCCAGCACGAACGGCGTCAGATGATAGAACAGCCGGAACAGCAGCAAGACCGCCAGTAATTGCTCGGTATGCTCGCCGCCCAGCCCGACCAGAATGGTCGCATCGAACACGCCGATGCCAGCCGGCGCATGGCTGGCAAAGCCCAGCAGCGTCGCGGCAATGAACACCACGATCACCCGGGCAATCCCGACATCCAGGCCGACGGGAATCAGCACGTACATTGCCAGCGCGGCGGCGCCGAGATCGACGATGCCGATGCCGATCTGCAGGAACACGTTGCGCCCGCTCGGCAGCGGCACCAACCATTGGCGGCGGCCAAACAGCCGGTTGCCGTTCCAGGTCCAGCCGACATAGCCGACGATCCCCACCAGCACGGCGACTGCGATCGCCCGATTGATCTCAGGTCCCAGATGATCGATCCGGCTGATCGCATCGGGCTCAAAGAGAATGCTGAGACCGAGCGCCGTGAGATTGCCGAGCCAGAACGTCAGCCCGGTCAGGAAACAGATTCGCGCGACGTCGGCGACGCCGATTCCGTGCGGCGCATAGATGCGATAGCGAATCGCCGAGGACACCAGCAGCACGGCGCCGGTGCCGTGCGCGATCGGATAGCTGGTGAAGCTGGCAAGGGCGGCGATGCGAAACGGAATGTCGCCGCGTCCGATCATCCGCACCGCCAGCTGATCGTACAAGGTCAGGCTGCCATAGGAGATCGCGACCAGCCCCAACGACAGCGAGATACTGACGGGGTGCGTCAGCCGCATCGCAGCCAGCACTTCCGCGAAATCGACGCCCTTCAGCGCATGGGTCAGCGCCGTGAATGCGATGACGGCGATCGCAAGGCTCACGACAATGCCGAGCCCCCGCCAGCCGACGCACGCGCCGATCGCCTGGATTGCTCTGTTCAAGCCGCGCAGCACATCTCTCCATTTTCTCGACGATCCGGCGTCACCTTGATTCGCGCCCGATCAAGCCGTTCTGTTGCCACGTTGACATGACACTTGCGCAAAATCGTTACCGTGCCGTCGCGCATATTTTCGGGGACATCGAATTTCGGACTCAATGCAGTCGCACCAGTTTCATGCTGGATGGGTAAAGCCTGCTCAGATCACACGACGCAGGATGCCATGCATACAAATATCGACCACGATCTGACAAACGATCAATGGGACACGCTGCGGGCGCTTCGCCCGGCCGGCGCCGCTGCGGGCAAACTGAATCGCTACATCCTCGAACAGCTGAACGCGCTCGAACTGGTCACGCTGTCAGCTTCCGGGCCATTCCTGACGCCGAAGGGACGCGCGGTGATGCTGCGCGGCTCGCCGCGGCTGTGGGACCTCGCCGCCTGAACCGCGCCAATATTATTACAGCAGTTTACCGTCGGGCCCGAAGAACGGATGCGGCCCGTCGAATTGTCCGATCGGCACCTGATGCGTCACCGTGCGGCCGAATGCCTCATCGGCAAACCAGGTGTGCAGATGAAATGCCGGCGGTTCGACCTTGAACGACGGCTCGCGCAATTCACCGAGATCGAGATCGACGGCATGATTCGGTGCCGGGCAGATCGTGGTAGCAACACCGGCGAACATCGTCAGCGTCGCGCGATGGACATGGCCGGCGGCGATCAGCTGGACCCGCGGATGTCGGCGGATGATCGGCGCGAGGTCCGCGGCGTTGAAGAGGTTCTGCACATCCATGTGCTCGATCCCCGTCCGGAACGGCGGGTGATGCAGGAAGATCAATGCAGGTCGTTGCGACGATGACGCCAGGGTCGCATCTAGCCATTGCAGCGTCGCCGTTTCGAGTTCGCCATGCGGCTTTGCCGCGACGCTGGAATCCAGCAGGACGACATCAAGGCCGCCAACGCCGCGCATTTGATTGAGCGCGCCGGACGGCGTGGCATAGGCTTGCTCCGGAAATGCCGCTCGCATCATCTCGCGCGAATCGTGATTACCGGGAATGCCGATGAAAGGAATCTGCAGCGGCGCCAGCAGCCGCTTGAGGTGGTCGTATTCCTCCGGTGTCGG
>JAQGKA010000440.1 GCA_028290355.1 Tardiphaga sp.
CCTGATGTTCGCGATCCCGAGCCTGATCGGGGTCGTGATCGTGACGTTCTTGCTGACGCGGGCGCTGCCCGGCGATCCCGCGGCATATTTTGCGGGGCCGTCGGCGGACAAGCAGGCGGTCGAGGAAATCCGCAAGAAACTCGGCCTCGACAAGCCGCTGATCGAGCAGTTCTTCCGCTACACCGCCGACCTCGCCCATGGCGACTTCGGCAATTCGCTGACTACCGGCCAGCCGGTCGCCACCGAAATCCGCAACCGCCTGCCAGCCTCCGCCGAGCTGACATTGCTGGGCCTGATCGTGTCGATCGTGATCGCGATTCCGCTGGGCATTCTCGCCGCGACCCGGCCGGGTTCGTGGATCGATCATCTCTGTCGCATCACCACCACGGCCGGCGTCTCGCTGCCGGTGTTCTTCACCGGCCTGGTGTTGGTCTATGTGTTCTACTTTCGGCTGGGCTGGTCGCCGGCGCCGCTGGGGCGGCTCGACGTCTTCGCCAGTACGCCGCCTGCCGTCACCGGCTTCTATCTGATCGACAGCCTGTTCGCGCGCGACTGGGAGGCGTTCCGCTCGTCGTTCAATCAATTGATCCTGCCGACGGCGACGCTGGCGATCTTCTCGCTGGCGCCGATCGCCCGCATGACCCGCGCCTCGATGCTGGCGATCCTGTCGTCCGATTTCGTCCGCACCGCGCGCGCCTCCGGCCTGTCGCCGCGCACCGTGATCGTCACCTACGCCTTCCGCAACGCCATGCTGCCAGTCATCACCACGCTGTCGATGACATTCTCCTTCCTGCTCGGCGCCAATGTGCTGGTGGAGAAAGTCTTCGCCTGGCCAGGCATCGGCTCCTACGCGGTGGAAGCGTTGATCTCGTCCGACTTCGCGCCGGTGCAGGGCTTCGTACTGACCATGGCTGTGATGTACGTGCTGATCAATCTGATCATCGATATTCTCTATGGCGTGATCGATCCCCGAGTCAGGCTGGAAGGGTGAGGCTGGAAAGATGAGCACCGTCGCTCCCGTCGTTGTCGAACCTGCTCCCGCTGCGCGGACGTCCGGTCTTGCCGCGACGTTCCAGCATACGCGCTACATTCTAGGCGAAAATCGCGTCACGGCTTTCGCCTTCGGCTTACTGGTGCTGATCGTATTCGCCGCCATTTTCGGACCCTACATCGTGCCCTACGATCCGCTCGCTAGCGACACCGCGCAGGCGCTGACGGCGCCGTCGGCGAAGCACTGGTTCGGCACCGACCAGCTCGGCCGCGACATCTTTAGTCGCGTGATCGTGGCGACACGGCTCGATTTCTTCATCGCCATCGCCTCGGTGCTCCTGGTATTCGCCATGGGCGGCCTCGCCGGCATCGCATCGGGCTATTTCGGTGGCTGGACCGACCGCATCGTCGGCCGCATCGCTGACACCATCATGGCGTTTCCGCTGTTCGTGCTGGCGATGGGTATCGTCGCGGCTCTCGGCAACACCGTGCAGAACATCATCATCGCTACCGCGATCGTGAACTTCCCGCTCTATGCACGCGTCGCCCGCGCCGAGGCCAATGTCCGCCGCGATGCCGGCTTTGTCCAGGCGGCACGGCTGTCGGGCAACAGCGAGATGCGGATCCTGCTGGTCCATATCCTGCCGAACATCATGCCGATCATGATCGTGCAGATGTCGCTGACCATGGGCTACGCCATCCTCAATGCGGCCGGTCTGTCCTTCATCGGCCTCGGCGTCCGGCCGCCGACCGCGGAATGGGGAATCATGGTCGCCGAAGGCGCGTCCTTCATGGTCTCCGGCGAATGGTGGATCGCCTTGTTTCCCGGCCTCGCGCTGATGGTCGCGGTGTTCTGTTTCAACCTGCTCGGCGACGGTCTGCGCGATATCGTCGACCCGCAGCGGCGGACGTGACGATGCAGCATCAGTTCACAGGCTGCGCCATTCTTAACCTCTCCCCGCTCTGCGCGGGGAGAGGTCGACCGGCGAAGCGTAGCGAAGCCGGGCGGGTGAGGGGCATGGCACAACGCTCGCCCTCATCGCCGTCATTCGCGGGTCGCAAGGGCCCCTCACCCCAACCCTCTCCCCGCAGGAGCGGGGCGAGGGAGCGCGCCTTCCGTGTGGAGATATCAGCATGACCGCGCAACCGCTGCTCGACGTCAACGATCTCACGGTGGAATTCGCCACACGGCGCGGCATCGTCAAGGCGGTGCAGCACGTCAATATCTCCGTCGCCAAGGGCGAGACGCTGGGCATTGTCGGTGAGTCCGGCTCCGGCAAGTCCGTGACGTCCTATGCGGTGATGCGGATTCTCGACCGCGCCGGCAAGATCGCCGAGGGCTCGGTGATGTTCTCCGGCATCGACATCAAGGGTGCCACCGAGAACCAGATGCGCGACCTGCGTGGTCGCGAAATCTCGATGATCTTCCAGAATCCGCGTGCGGCGCTGAATCCGATCCGCAAGGTCGGCGACCAGATCGAGGACGTGCTGCGCCAGCACGTGCAGTCGGCAGCCAGCGACCGCGGCGAGAAGGCGATCGAAGCGCTGGAGGCGGTCAAGATCGCGCGGCCGCGCGAGCGCTATCACGCCTATCCGTTCGAAATGTCCGGCGGCATGTGCCAGCGCGTGGTGATCGCTTTGGCGCTGGCCTGCAATCCGCAATTGCTGATCGCCGATGAGCCGACCACCGGCCTCGACGTCACCACGCAAAAGGCGGTGATGGACCTGATCGTCGAACTGACCAAAAGCCGGGGCATGTCGACGATCCTGATCACCCACGATCTCGGCTTGGCCGCCGCCTATTGCGACCGCGTCGTGGTGATGGAAAAGGGCCGCGTGGTCGAGACCGCTTTGTCGGCCGATATCTTCGCGAATCCGCAGCATGCTTACACCAAGAAGCTGATGCAGGCGACGCCGCGACTCGGCGTGTCGCTGCGCGATCTGTTGCCGGAGGAGGAGCGCGCCGCGATGCCGGTGCAGCCGGTGCTGGCCGACGATGTCGTTGCCGATGTTGCCGCGAAGCCGCTCCTGCGCGTCGATAATCTGGTCAAGGAATATGCCCGCCAGGGCGCCACCGCGACGCTCGCAAAGCTGTTTTCGCGAAAGCCTCCCGCCGAGCCGGATAAATTCCGTGCCGTCGATGGCATCAGCTTTTCCGTCGGCCATGGCGAGAGCGTCGGCCTGGTCGGTGAATCCGGCTGCGGCAAGTCGACCACGTCGATGATGGTGATGCGGCTGATCGACAAGACCTTCGGCAGCATCCTGTTCGATGGCGACGACATCGGCAGCATGCTGCCGAATGCCTTTGCGCGGCTGCCGTTGCGCAAGAGCATCCAGATGGTGTTCCAGGATCCCACCGACAGCCTCAATCCGCGCTTCACCGCGGCGCGCGCCATCGCCGATCCGATCATGCAACTCGGCGATATCAAGGGTGGCGATGCGTTGCGCGCCCGATGCGAGGAACTGGCGCGGCAGGTTGGGCTGCCGCTTGAGCTGCTCGACCGGTTTCCGCACCAGATGTCCGGCGGCCAGAAGGCCCGCGTCGGCATCGCCCGCGCCATTGCGCTGCAGCCAAAGCTGATTATCCTTGACGAGCCCACCGCCGCGCTCGATGTTTCGGTGCAGGCGGTGGTGCTCAACCTGCTGCAGGATCTCAAGCAATCGATGGGGATGAGTTATCTTTTTGTGTCGCATGATTTGAATGTGGTGCGGCTGTTGTGCGATCGTGTCATCGTGATGCGTACCGGGCGAATCGTCGAGGAAGGACCGACGGAGCGCGTGCTGGGCGCACCGCAGGATGGCTATACAAAGGAGCTGCTATCGGCGATTCCGCATCCGCCGCTCCCCGTTCACTGACGCTGCAACTGACTGAGAGAGCCTGTGGCCTATCCGCTTGATGACTACATCGACGCCGTCGCGAAAGCGCTGCGCCTGCCGGTTGAAGACGCCTGGAAACCGGCGGTCCGCGCCAATCTCGACGTGACGCTGCGGATGGCGCGGAGCGTCGATGAATTCCCTCTGCCCGATGAAATCGAGCCGGCCAGTATCTATGCAGCCTGATCCCGTATTGAGCGCCAATGGCGAGTGGCTGCCCGCGTCCGAGATCGCGCAGGCGGTGGCGTCGAAGAAAATCTCCGCCCTCAGCGTCACCGAAGCCGCTTTGGCACGGATCGCCACGCATGATCCGGTGCTGAACGCCTTCACCGACGTCACCGCCGAGCGCGCGCGTGCCAAGGCCAGCGCTGTCGATGCCGCGATTGCTGCGGGCCAGACCGTCGGTCCGCTCGCCGGCGTGCCGTTCGCGGTCAAGAACCTGTCCGATGTCCAGGGCTTGCCGACCCGCGCCGGCTCCAAGATCAACCGCGATCGTCCGCCATCGCCGCGCGACGCTACGCTGATCGAGCGGATGGAAGCCTCCGGGGCCGTGCTGCTCGGCGCACTCAACATGGGCGAATACGCCTACGACTTCACCGGCGAAAACGTTCATGATGGAGCATCGCGCAATCCGCATGATACGACGCGGATGACCGGCGGTTCGTCCGGTGGCTCCGGCGGCGCGGTCGGCGGCGGTCTCGTACCATTGGCATTGGGCTCCGACACCAATGGCTCGATCCGGGTGCCGTCGTCGTTCTGCGGCATCTTCGGCTTGAAGCCGACCTATGGCCGGCTGTCGCGGGCGCGCTCGTTCCCGTTCGTCGCCAGCTTCGATCATCTCGGGCCGTTCGCGCGATCCGTCGAGGATCTGGCGCTGTCCTATGACGCGATGCAGGGCCCGGACGCCGCCGATGCAGCGTGTTCGACGCGCGCCATCGAGCCGGTGACGGCATTGCTCGCGCAGGACATCGGCGGGCTACGCATCGCCGCCGCTGGAGGCTATTTTCAGAAGAACCTGTTCCCGGAAGCCCGGGAAGCCGTTGCCCTTGTGGTCAAGGCGCTGGGCGTGACCCGCGAGGTCGAACTCCCGGAAGCCGCCCGCGCCCGTGCCGCGGCCTATGTGATCTCGACCAGCGAAGGCGCCTCATTGCATCTCGATCGGCTGCGCACGCGGCCGCACGATTTCGATCCGGCGACGCGCGACCGGCTGCTGGCCGGCGCCATGGTGCCGGCCCCCCTCGTTGATCGCGCGCAGAAATTCCGCCGCTGGTACCGGGCCCAAGTGCTGGAGCTGTTCAAGACCGTCGATGTGATCATTGCGCCGGCAACGCCCTGCGTTGCGCCGAAACTCGGCCAGGTCATGTTCGAACTCGATG
>JAQGKA010000456.1 GCA_028290355.1 Tardiphaga sp.
ATGGCGAGGGCCTGTGCCGCAGTGCGGCGGTCGACGATCTCGGAGGTTTCGATGGCGCCGACCAGGTCGGCAACGGCTACGGAGGACATTTTAAGCTCTTCTCTTTTCGTCTTTTTCGTTCTGAACCCCAGCATTTCCATGTGGGACTTAACGATCGATTAACAGATGGTTTTGCGAGTCGTCAGTTTTCGAACAGTTGCAGATTTGTCGCGGCGTTCCGCGTTGGGGTTCACCGATGTCGCAATGCGGTCGGGCGGGATTGGGCCGGACAAACGGCAACTTCACGGCATCACGCACTTGCGCGTTACCGAGTTCATTTTGCCGCAGGCGCAAACCGCAAAAGAAGATGCTAGGAGTTCTCCTGACCGGGGAAGGATATTGTCCTTTTACGAAGGCGGTTCCCCTTCGCGTTCCCGGCGCCTATAATCGAATTTCAGAATTCATCTGTAACTTGAACGACATGAGGTCGAACCATGACACTCCAGATTGGCGCAGTGGCCCCGGATTTCGAGGCCGAAACCACCACCGGGCGGATCAACTTTCATGACTGGATCGGCAACAGCTGGGCACTATTGTTTTCACACCCGAAGGACTTCACCCCGGTCTGCACCACCGAACTTGGTGCGCTGGCGAAGCTGCAGCCGGAGTTCGACAAGCGCGGCGTCAAGCTGATCGGGCTCAGTGTCGATCCGGTAACCAAGCATTCGCTTTGGGTGGAAGACATCCGCGAGACCCAGGGTTTTGCCCCGACCTTCCCGATGATCGGCGACACCGACCTCAACGTCTCCAAGCTCTATGACATGCTGCCGGCCAGCGTCTCCGGCGATGCCAATTCCCGCACCGCCGCCGACAACGCCACCGTGCGCAACGTGTTCGTCATCGGCCCGGACAAGAAGATCAAGCTGGTGCTGGTCTATCCGATGACCACCGGCCGCAATTTTGCAGAAATCCTGCGCGTGATCGATTCCGTGCAGATGACCGCCAAGCATCGCGTCGCCACCCCCGCCGACTGGCAGCAGGGCGAGGATGTGATCATCGCCGGCTCGGTGACCGACGACGAAGCCAAGACGATCTATCCCGACGGCTGGAAGTCGCCGAAGCCCTATATCCGGATCGTGCCGCAGCCGAAGTAACATCACGAACGACTGTCATTGCGAGCTCGCGCCAAGTTGGCTCTTGCCAGCTTGGCGCTGAGCGAAGCAATCCAGATCCAGGTCAAGACTGGATTGCTTCGTCGCAAGTGTTTCTCGCCAAGTACTCTTCGCAATGACGCGTTCAGCGCCCCGTCATTTGCTCGAGCCTTTCAGGGTAGCGAGCCCCTTGCACCGTGATATCAGACGCAGCGTCGTCAATCTCCCGGAGATCACTGGACGTCAGTTCGACGGCAGCGGCTCCGATATTCTCCTCCAGGCGATGCAGTTTCGTAGTGCCCGGGATCGGCACGATCCACGGCTTCTGCACCAGCAGCCACGCCAGCGCGATCTGGGCAGGTGTTGCCTTTTTCCGTTGTGCGATCTTGCCGAGCAGATCGACCAGCGCCTGGTTGGCCTTGCGGGCTTCCGGCGTGAAACGGGGAAGAATGTTGCGGAAGTCGTTACTGTCGAGCGTCGTATGCTCGTTCATCGCGCCGGTCAGAAAACCCTTGCCCAACGGGCTGTAGGGCACGAAGCCGATGCCGAGTTCTTCCAACGTCGGCAGCACCTCCGCTTCGGGTTCGCGCGTCCATAGCGAGTACTCGCTCTGCAGCGCCGTGACAGGCTGGACGGCATGGGCGCGACGGATCGTCTGCACACCTGCTTCAGAAAGGCCGAAGTGCTTGACCTTGCCTTGCTGGATCAGATTCTTCACGGCGCCGGCGACGTCTTCAATCGGCACGTCGGGATCGACGCGGTGCTGATAGAACAGGTCGATCGACCTTCAGCCGCTTCAGCGAAGCCTCAGCCACCGCCCTGATCTGTTCGGGACGGCTATCAAGCCCGACCTGAAGCCCCGTATCGGGATCAAGCTTGAATCCGAATTTTGTGGCGATCGTCACGTTGCCGGCGAATGGCGCCAGGGCTTCACCCACCAGCTTTTCGTTGGTGAACGGGCCATAGACCTCGGCGGTGTCGAACAAGGTGACGCCGCGCTCGACCGCCGCGCGGATCAGCGCGATCATCTGCTGCGTGTCCGCCGGCGGCCCGTAACCGAAGCTCATGCCCATGCAGCCGAGACCGATGGCCGAGACTTCGAGGCCCGAATTCCCGAGTTTACGCTTTTGCATTGTGTTCTCCTTTGATGCTCAGCTGTCGATCAGGCTCATGTGCTCTTCGGGAAGCCGGGCCCCTTGAACCGTGATCTTCGAGAAGGCGCTCTCGATCTCACGCAGGTCGTCGGCGGCAAACTCAACCTCGGCCGCACCGAGATTCTCCTCCAGACGCTCCAGCCTCCGCGTGCCAGGGATCGGAACGATCCATGGCTTCTGAGCAAGCAACCAAGCAAGCGCGATCTGAGCAGGGGTCGCCTTCTTTCTTTGTGCGATCTGGCCGAGCAGATCGACCACGGCCCGATTGGCCCTCAGCGCCTCGGGCGTGAAGGTGGCGCGAAGGTCCGAGGCCCCATCGAAGGTCGTCGTCGCGCTGACTTTTCCGGTAAGGAATCCCTGCCCCAGCGGGCTCCAGGGAACGAAGCCGATGCCGAGCGCCTCGCAGGTCGGCAGCACTTCCGCTTCGGGGTCGCGCGTCCACAGTGAATATTCGTTCTGGACCGCCGTAACCTGCTGGACGGCGTGCGCGCGGCGAATCGTCCGCGCTCCCGCTTCGGAAAGGCCGAAGTGCTTGACCTTGCCTTCAGCAATCAGGTCCTTGACAGCGCCCGCCACGTCCTCGATCGGCACGTTGGGGTCGACGCGATGCTGGTAGAACAGGTCGATGACATCGGTCCTGAGTCGCTTCAGTGAAGCCTCGGCAACCTGCTTGATGTGCTCCGGCCGGCTGTTGAGACTTCCCCGCCGCTCCCCCGTCTCCGGATCCAGATCGAACCCGAATTTGCTGGCGATCACCACTTGATCCCGGAACGGGGCAAGAGCTTCTCCGACAAGCTTTTCGTTGGTGAACGGCCCGTAGACTTCTGCGGTATCGAACAGGGTGACACCGTGCGCGACCGCGGCGCGGATCAGCGTGATCGCCTGCTGCCTGTCGGCAGCCGGGCCATAGGCATAGCTCAGGCCCATGCAGCCGAGACCGATGGCCGAGACTTCGAGGCCCGAGTTTCCAAGTTTACGCTTCTGCATTGTTCGCTCTCTTTCAATTGTCCTCGGAAACGCTCAGGCTTGAGCGTCCGGATATTGTCCGTCTCCGACATGTTCCAGCCAGTCGACCGGACTGCCATTCAGCGCCTCCTGAATCGCGATATGCGTCATCGCCGTGCTGCGCGTGGCGCCGTGCCAATGTTTTTCGCCGGGCTCGAACCAGACGACGTCGCCGGGCCGGATTTCCTCGACCGCCCCGGCCCAACGCTGCACCCAGCCGGCGCCGGACGTCACAATCAGCGTCTGGCCGAGCGGATGCGTGTGCCAGGCGGTGCGCGCGCCCGGCTCAAAAGTGACACTCGCGCCACGCACGCGGGCCGGTTCGGGGGCCTCGAACAACGGATCGATGCGGACCGCGCCGGTGAAATACGACGCCGGTCCCTTGCCGGATGGCTGTGAACCGCTTCGCTTGATCTGCATGGCCATGCCTCGCTTCCAAAGCGGCCTGTGCCGCTGGGGGAGATTTAGGGTGCGCGGCAGCACGGCATTAGGTGCTACAATCGGCATGGACCTATTAGCTGGACTTATGAATGGCCCGCCAACCGATCGATGACTTGCTGGCCTTCCTGGCAGTGGCGCGCGAATGCAGCTTCACCAGGGCCGCTGCGCAGCTCGGAGTCTCGCAATCAGCGCTCAGCCAGACCATTCGCGGACTCGAAGAACGGCTTGGCGTGCGGCTATTGACCCGCACCACCCGCAGCGTCGCGCCCACCGAAGCCGGCGAGCGCCTGGTCCGCACGGTTGGCCCCCGGCTGGACGAGATCGACGCCGAACTGGCGGCCGTGACCGCGTTGCGCAACAAGCCTGCCGGCACCATCCGCATCACCACAGGCGAGCACGCGGCCGAAGCGATCGTCTGGCCGGCGCTGGCAAAACTGTTGCCGCGCTATCCCGACATCAAGGTGGAACTGATCGTCGATCACGGCCTGACCGACATTGTCGCGGAGCGCTACGACGCCGGCGTCCGGCTCGGCGAGCAGGTCGCCAAGGACATGATCGCCGTGCGCATCGGGCCGGACTTTCGCATGGTGGTGGTCGGCTCGCCCACATACTTCGCCACCCGGCCGCAACCGAGGAAGCCGCAGGACCTGACCGGGCACGACTGCATCAACATCCGCCTGCCAACCTATGGCGGGATCTACGCCTGGGAATTCGAAAAGCGCGGGCGCACGCTGAAGGTTCGGGTCGAGGGACAGCTGGTGTTCACCAACATCGCCCTGCGACTGAATGCGGTGCTGGCCGGGCTCGGCCTCGCCTATCTGCCCGAGGACCAGGTGCAGCCGCACCTCGCCGATGGCCGGCTCATTCAGGTGCTCGCCGACTGGTGCCCGCCGTTTTCGGGCTATCACCTTTACTACCCAAGTCGTCGCCAACCCGCGCCGGCCTTTGCGTTGCTGGTCGAGGCGCTGCGTTACCGGGGCTAACCGTCCGGGCGCATTTAAGTTCACCTGCTAGATCTTCAGCGCCAGCCAGTTGGTGATCAGCAGGCCGAGCGTCGACGACACCGCGGTGACGAATGTTCCCCAGGCGATATCGACGACCACCGCCGCCCAGGTCCAGTGCTTCAGCAGCGACAGCGAGGTCAGCTCGAACGTCGCGTAGCAGAAGAAGCCGAACAGCGCGCCGTAGAGCAGCGTCGATGGCCAGGTCGCATCGGGCGATCCGCTGACGAAGATCAGGATGCCGACCACATAGAGCAGATAGAACAGGATCGCCGGCGCCAGGCGGATCTCACCGAGCATGTCGCCGACCTGCGAGGTGAAGAAGCTTTTGGCGACGCTCCCGAGAAACAGAAAATCGATCGGGATCAGGACGATGAACGTCGCCAGATAAAGCAAGGTGTATCGCTTCAAGTCGACCTCCGAATTTGCCTGCTGTGCCATAACCTCAAAATACGTCTTGGCCCGCGCAAAGTTGCAAAATATCGCCGGGGACGGATCGCGATCATCGCGGACCGTCCGTGTTAAAATGCTGGATGACCGATACGTCCCCCCACATCGTCTGGTTTCGCGACGATCTCCGCCTCTCCGATCACCCTGCTTTGCACACGACGTCGAAAAGCGGCGCGCCGGTGATCTGCCTTTACGTGTTCGACGAGCAGAGCGCCGCGCTGCAGCCGCCGCAGGCGCGGCCGATGGGTGGTGCCGCACGCTGGTGGCTGGCGCAATCGCTGCGTTCGCTGGAGGCGAGCCTCCATGCGATCGGCGGCACGCTGGTGCTGCGCAAGGGCGCCGCGGCCGACGTCATCGCTGCCTTGGCGCGCGAGGTCGATGCCACTCACGTCTGCTGGAACGAGATCGCGCAGGCGCCGCATTTGGCCGTTGCCGACGACGTCATCGCCGCGCTCGCCGATCTCAACATCGGCGCCCACAGCTTCCCCGGCGATCTTCTCGTGCAGCCCGCTGCTGTTCGCACGAAGGAAGGCCGGGGCTTGCGGGTGTTCACGCCGTTCTGGAAGCGCATCCTGGCGGTGGGCGATCCCGCAAAACCCTTGCCATCGCCGGAGATTCTGAAGCCCGGCCCCAAGGTCTTGAGCGACAGGCTCGCCGACTGGAACTTCGAGCCAACGCCGCCGGATTGGGCCGGCGGCCTGCGCGAAACATGGACGCCGGGGGAAGCCGCCGCGCAAAAACGCCTCAAGCAGTTTCTGAAGAGCGGCGTCGCCGGCTATTCCGGAGACCGCGACCGGCCGGATCGCGAAGGCACTTCAAAACTGTCGCCGCATCTGCGCTTCGGCGAGATCAGCCCGCGGCAGGTCTGGCACGCCGCGCGCTTCGCCGCCGCCGAGCACCCCCGCCTCGCCGGCGACGTCGGCAAATTCCTCAGCGAGGTCGGCTGGCGCGAGTTCTGCCGGCATCTTCTGTTCGATGTGCCCGACCTCGCCGAACGCAATCTGCAGTCCTCGTTCGATGCCTTTCCGTGGAGGACCGACCGCAAGGCGTTGCGCGCCTGGCAGCGCGGCCAGACCGGCTATCCCCTCGTCGATGCCGGCATGCGCGAACTCTGGCACACCGGCGCGATGCACAATCGCGTCCGCATGGTGGTGGCCTCGTTCCTGGTGAAGCATCTGCTGATCGACTGGCGCGAGGGCGAGAAATGGTTCTGGGACACGCTGGTCGATGCCGACGCCGGCAGCAATCCCGCCAACTGGCAATGGGTCGCAGGCTCCGGCGCCGACGCCGCGCCCTACTTCCGGGTGTTCAATCCGATCCTGCAGGGAGAAAAATTTGACCCCGACGGCTTCTACGTTCGACGCTGGGTGCCTGAGCTGAAGGACATGCCGTCCAGACTGATCCATCAGCCGTGGAACGCTAGCCCGCTAGAGCTTGGCAGCGCCGGCGTCACGCTCGGCGAAAGCTATCCGGCGCCGATCATCGAACACAAAGTCGGTCGCGAACGCGCACTCAAAGCGTATGCAACGACACGAAACGGTTGACTGTGCATCGCATGAGCTTCATCCCAACAGCGAATCGGACTATCGTCAGAGAATCAATAACCTTTGGGGGATAAGATGAAAGACGACACACCGATTTTGGAGCAAGCGACAGACGCTCTCAGCAGCGCTGACGATGCGACCAAAGAAGCAGCCACCACCGTGGTGAAGAAGGTCAAGAAGGCCGCCAAGAAAGTCGCAAAGAAAGTGACGCCGGCAAAGAAGTCTACCAAGAAATCTTCGGCCAAGAAATCTTCGGCCAAGAAAACCAAGAAAGCGAAAAAGACCGTGGCAAAATCAGTGAAGAAGACCGTCAAGAAGGCTTCCAAGGCCGCCAAGACCACCAAGAAGGTCGCGAAGAAAGCCGCCAAGAAGACCGTGAAGAAGGTCGCCAAGAAGACCAAGAAGGCTGCGCCGAAGAAGGCCAAGAAGGCCGCCAAGAAGTCCAAGAAGTAAGCATCACAGCTTCGCTGTGAAGTGAAAGCCTCCGGGTCCAAGCCCGGAGGCTTTTTCTTGCGGGCTGCTCAGGCGCGGGCGCGGTTGACCAGAAACACCGCAGCGCCACAGGCCGCCATGCCGACGAAGGCGGTGGCATCGAGCCTCTCGCCAAACAGCAGGTAGGCCATCAACGCGGTCACCGCCGGCACCAGATAGAACAGGCTCGCCACCTGGCTCGACGCCTGCCGGCGCAGCAGCCAGTACAGCAGGCCGACCGTGCCGATCGACAGCACCACCGCGAGCCAGGTCACCGACAATATGAATTCGGCGGTCCAGTGGATGACATTGGTCTCGAAACACCAGGCGCCGATGCCAAGCAGCAGCAGCGCCGAGATCTGCTGCACCAGGCTGCCGCTGCGCCAGTCGATGCCGCCGCAGAACCGCTTCTGATAGAGCGTGCCGAGCGTGATGCTGAGCAGCGATGCGCCGGAGGCCAGCCAGCCCCAGCCGGCGTCGCCGGATATCGGCCGGCTGTGCAGGATCAGCACCACGCCGGCGAGGCCGAGCAGCAGCCCAGCCCATTGCAGCGGCGTGACGCGCTCGCCAAGCCAGCGGCTCGCCAGTGTCGAGGTCAAGATCGGCTGCAGGCCGGGGATCAGCGCCGACAATCCCACCGGCACCGAATGCGCCACCGCCAGCACGGTGCCCGCGAGATAGAGACCTTGCACCAGAATGCCGGCGACGATGCTGTGGCCGATGCCGGCGCGATCCGGCCATGTTGGTCTGACGATGGCGACGACGACAGCCATGATCGACACCGCCAGCGCCATCCGCACCGTCAGATAGGTCAGCGGCTCGGCGCCCCCGAGCACGTATTTGGTGCCGATGAATCCGGTGCTCCACAGCACGACGAAAATCACCGGCGCCGCGCGCGCCGCAAGGGCTTGGAAACCACGATTCATTTGCTGCCCTCAGTGCCCGATCATATGCTAAGCGGCAACGATGAATTGCGCGGGGCAGCTCGCTGCACAGCACGTAACCGACACTGTGAGGAATCTTATGGACGTTCGCGCCGCCGTTGCCATCGCTGCCGGCAAGCCGCTGGAGATCACCACCGTTCAACTCGAAGGCCCGCGCGACGGCGAAGTACTGGTCGAGATCAAGGCCACCGGCGTCTGCCACACCGACGAATTCACGCTGTCCGGCGCCGATCCCGAAGGCCTGTTCCCTGCCATCCTCGGCCATGAAGGCGCCGGCGTCGTCGTCGATATCGGCCGCGGCGTCACCTCGGTGAAGAAAGGCGACCACGTCATTCCCCTGTACACGCCGGAATGCCGGCAATGTCCGTCGTGCCTGTCGCGCAAGACCAATCTGTGCACCGCGATCCGCTCGACCCAGGGTCAAGGCCTGATGCCCGACGGCACCTCGCGCTTCTCGATGGGCGGCAAGCCAATCCATCACTACATGGGCACGTCGACCTTCGCCAATTACACCGTGCTGCCGGAAATCGCGGTGGCGAAAATCCGCGAGGACGCCCCGTTCGACAAGGTCTGCTACATCGGCTGCGGCGTCACCACCGGGATCGGCGCGGTCATCAACACCGCGAAAGTCGAGCAAGGCGCCAAGGCGATCGTGTTCGGGCTCGGCGGCATCGGCCTCAACGTGTTGCAGGGGCTGCGCCTCGCCGGTGCCGACATGATCATCGGCGTCGACCTCAACGACGACCGCAAGGCTTGGGGCGAGCGCTTCGGCATGACGCATTTCGTCAATCCGAAGGACCTCGGCAAGGACCTCGTCCCGCATCTCGTCAACATGACCAAATCGGGAGCCGACCAGATCGGCGGCGCCGATTACACCTTCGACTGCACCGGCAATGTCACGGTGATGCGGCAGGCACTGGAAGCCTGCCATCGCGGCTGGGGACAGTCGATCGTGATCGGTGTCGCGCCCGCCGGCGCGGAGATTTCGACGCGGCCGTTCCAGCTGGTCACGGGCCGGGTCTGGAAAGGCTCGGCGTTCGGCGGCGCCCGCGGCCGCACCGACGTGCCGAAGATCGTCGACTGGTATATGGACGGCAAGATCCAGATCGACCCGATGATCACCCATGTGATGCCGCTCAGCGACATCAACAAGGCATTCGAACTGATGAAGACCGGCCAGTCGATCCGCGGCGTGGTGACGTTCTAGAAAGAGCTCCTGATGCAGCTGCAGTTCGTCACCGTCGACGTTTTCACGTCGGACCAGTTCAGCGGCAACCCGCTGGGCGTGGTGCTGAATGCCGAGGGGCTGACGGCAGAGCAGATGCAGTTGATCGCGGCGGAGTTCAATCTGTCGGAGACGACCTTCGTGCGGCCGCCGAAAGACGCGGCCCACACCGCCGAAGTTCGGATCTTCACGCCCAAGGGCGAGATGCCGTTTGCCGGCCATCCCAATGTCGGGACCGCCTTCGTGCTGGCGCGCGCTGGCGAAAGCTATGGCCGCGCCATCACCGGCGAACGCGTGATCTTCGAAGAAAAGGCCGGCCTGGTGCCGATCGACATCCTCAGGGATGGCGCCACTGTGACCGGCGCAAAGCTCGCTTCGCCGCAGCGGCTCAGCATCGGCGCGGAGATTCCTGCAGAGCTGATTGCCTCGTCCTGCGGGGTTGCCCTCGATCAGATCGAAACCAAAAACCACCGGCCGATCATCGCCTCCTGCGGCGCAGCCTTCATCCTCGCCGAACTGAAATCCCATGCCGGGCTGAAGACGGCGATCCCGCATGCCGATGTATTTCGCCGCGACGTCGCCCAATATCCCGTCACCAGCGTGTTGCTCTATGTGCAGGTCGACGAACCCTCCATCGACATTCGCGCGCGGATGTTCGCCCCGCAGCACAACATTCCCGAAGATCCGGCCACCGGCAGCGCCAATGTCGCGCTGATTGGCCTGCTGGCGCAGCTGCGCAAGGAAGCCGACCTGTCGCTGTGGAAGACCATCGCGCAAGGCGTCGAGATGGGCCGCGCCAGCCTGCTCTACGCCGAAGCCACCAAGCAGGACGGCGTGGTCACCGCGACTTTCATCGGCGGCCGCTGCGTGCCGGTGATGACGGGCACGATCGAGCTGGCATGAGGCGCGCGGCGCTCTCGGTTTCCCTCCCCCTTGCGGGGAGGGTCGACCGAACGACGGCGATGCGCAGCATCGTCGGAAGTGGAGGTCGGGGTGGGGGTGCGGCGGGCTCGGTGTATGTGGCCCCCCACCCGACCGGCCTTCGGCCGGCCACCCTCCCCGCAAGGGGGAGGGAAAGATCAGCGCGACCGACACCATCCGCGCGCGGGGCTATCGAACTCGCCCTAAAAATCTTCCGGACAGGGATCGACGATGCGCCAGAGATCGAGGCCGTTCTTGATCTTTTTCATCTCGGGCGTCAGGCCGCCGTTGCGGCTGATCCATTCCTTCACCGGCTGCGGATAATAGGCCATCAGGTCCGAGGTGCCCTCATAGCTGGTGACCTTGATGCCGAAGGTGAAGGCCTTATCGTAATAGGCTTGGTGGAAGCCCAGGCTGGCACGCGGGGTCACGCAGATCTTGTTCATCGGCACGATGCCGAACACCATGGTGCAGGCGGAATTGCAGATGCCATCGATGATGACGCGTTCCTTGCGGTCGCGGATGCGCTCGTACTTGGCCTTGTATTCGGTGACATAGCCGCCGTGATCGCGGGTGATGTGCAGGTCGGCGCGTGCCGGCGCCACGGACAACAACAGCAGCGTCAGAATGGGCAGCAGCGAAAGGCGCATGGAGCGATCGGAACCGGTAAGGGGCTGTCTGGCTGCAGGCGTCAACCTGCGGCCCGACTCTGGCCGGACTGTGTTGGCATTTCGTTAAGCATCGGCTTTGAGCGAAAAAAAGGCAAACCAGCCTCCCCGCGGGCTCAGCCGTTGAGAAACATCCGGTAGACCGGGTTGCTGGTCTCGTCCTCAAAGGGATAGCCGAGCGAGGTCAGCCGTTCCGCCAGCCGCGGCCGGTCGGCTTCGGGGACCTGGATGCCGACCAGCACCCGGCCGTAATCAGCGCCGTGGTTGCGGTAATGAAACAAAGTGATGTTCCACTGCGGCCCCATCTGGTCGAGGAATTTCAGCAGCGCGCCCGGCCGTTCCGGGAATTCGAAGCGCAGGATTACCTCATCGCGCAGCGCCGGCGGTGCACGCCCGCCAACCATATAGCGGATATGCAGCTTGGCGGTCTCGTCGGCGCTGATATCGAGCACCTTGTAGCCGAGGCGCTCGAGCTGCCCGATCAGCTCGCTCTTCTCATGCCGGGCACCGCCGAGCTTGAGACCGACGAAGACGTTGGCTTCTTTCGCATCGGCATAGCGATAGTTGAACTCGGTGATGGTGTGGTTGCCGATGGTCTCGATGAAGCGGCGGTAGCTGCCGGGCTGCTCGGGGATGGTGACGCCGAGCAGGATCTCGCGGGCCTCGCCGACCTCGGCGCGCTCGGCGACGTGGCGCAGCCGGTCGAAATTCATGTTGGCGCCGCTGTTGATGGCGATCAGCGCACCCGTTCGCACCGGATTGTTCGCCGCATAGGTCTTCAGGCCCGCCAGAGCCAGCGCGCCCGCAGGCTCGGCGATCACCCGCATGTCCTCGAAGACGTCCTTGATGGCGGCGCACATCTCGTCGGTGTCGGCGACGATGATATCGTCGAGCAACTCACGACAGAGTCTAAACGTCTCGACGCCGGCCTGGCGCACGGCGACGCCGTCGGCGAACAGCCCGACGCGATCGAGCACGACGCGCTCACCCGCCGCGATCGCCGCCTTCATCGAGGCCGCATCCGCCGGCTCGACGCCGATCACCTTGGTCTCCGGCCGCAGGAATTTGACGAAGGACGCGACGCCCGCGGCAAGGCCACCGCCGCCGATCGGCACGAAGATCGCTTCGATCGGATCGGGGTGCTGCTGCAAGAGCTCCATGCCGATGGTGCCCTGCCCGGCGATCACGTCGGGATCGTCATAGGGATGCACGAAGGTCAGGCCGCGCTCGGTCTCGAGCTGTCGCGCATGCGCGGAGGCTTCATCAAACGTGTCGCCGAACAGGATCGCGTTGCCGCCCCAATAGCGGACAGCATCGACCTTGATCGGCGGCGTGGTGATGGGCATCACGATGGTGGCCTGGATGCCCAGCCGCTGCGCCGACAGCGCCACGCCCTGGGCATGATTGCCGGCCGAGGCACAGATCACGCCAGCGGCACGCTGCTCCGCCGAGAGCTGCGAAATCTTGTTGTAGGCGCCGCGAATCTTGAACGAGAAGATCGGCTGCAGATCCTCGCGCTTCAGCAGCACCGCGCTGCCAAGCCGCGCGCTGAGCCGCACCATCGGATCCAGCGGCGTCTGCACCGCGACGTCATAGACCCGGGTGTCGAGAATTTTTCGGATGT
>JAQGKA010000464.1 GCA_028290355.1 Tardiphaga sp.
CTCAACCTGTCGCGCGAGATGCTGCAGAACAATCCGCAGCTGGCGCAGATCCGCAAAGCCGTCACGACCCGCGTGGTTGGCGAACTGGAAAGCCTGAGCGACAAGGAACCCGAGACCTTCGCCAAAAACTGCGACGCGTTCGGCCCGGTGATCAAGGAAGGCCTGTATGAGGACTACGAGCGCCGCGAAAAGCTGCTGGCGCTGTCGCGCTTCACCACCACCTCCGGCGAGAAGCGCTCGCTGAAGCAGTACGTCGCCGACCTCAAGCCGAACCAGACCGAGATCTATTATCTCGCCGGTGACAGCATCGACCGCCTGAAGTCGAATCCGAAGCTGGAAGCGGCGAAGTCGCGCGGCATCGAGGTGCTTTTGCTCACCGATCCCGTCGATGCGTTCTGGACTTCGACGCCCACGGATTTTGACGGCAAGCCGCTGAAGTCGCTGAGCCAGGGCGATCTCAATCTCGACCTGATCCCGCGTGTGGACGAAGAGAGCAAGGACGACGCCAAGCCCGAGACCGATGAGGCCGCGACCATCGCGGTCATCAAGGACGCCCTCGGCGATCGCGTTTCCGACGTGAAAGCCTCGACCCGGCTCACTACCTCCGCGTCCTGTCTCGTCGCCGGCGGCCATGGCCCCGACCGCGAGCTGGAACGCATGCTGGCGATGCAGAATCGCGGCGCTGGCACCAAGCCGATCCTCGAGATCAACCTGCGCCACCCCCTCGTCGCCGCCATTGCGCAGGCGGACAAGGCGGCCGGTGGCGATGCTGCCGACCTCTCGTTCCTGCTGCTGGAGCAGGCGCAGATCCTCGACGGCGAATTGCCGGAGGACCCGGCGGCGTTCGCGAGCCGGCTCAATCGGCTGGTGCTGCGGGGGATATGAGCAGCGTTGGCATTGGTGCACAGCGGCTCAACATATCAAACTGTCATTGCCCGGTTTGACCGGGCGACCAAGTAATCGCCGTCGTTCGCGTTTTGACGCGAGCGGGACGCGGTGCCATCAATCATCGTTGTTCTGCAATACTGGGTCGCCTGGTCAAGCCGGGCGATGACAACATGGGAGCGTAGCCGCGATCGCCGAACCTAAGCCGAAAGATTAGCTGGGCAGCCGCCAACTTCTAAAATAGCCTCCCGTCAACATAAAAAACATCGGGAGGCTACTCTATGAAATTCGCGCACTTGTCGTCGGCTGTTGCGGTTTGCAGCCTGTTCCTCGCCGCGCCGGTTGCGGCGCAGGGCGTCAAGATCGGCATCCTCAACGATCAGTCCGGCGTCTACGCCGACTACGGCGGCAAGTGGTCGCTGGAAGCCGCGAAAATGGCGATCGAGGATTTCGGCGGCAGCGTGCTCGGTCAGAAGATCGAGATCGTCAGCGCGGATCACCAGAACAAGCCCGATCTGGGCGCCAGCATTGCGCGCAAATGGTACGATGTCGACGGCGTCGACATGATCACCGAACTGACGACCTCGTCGGTCGCGCTCGCCGTGCAGGAACTGTCGAAGGAAAAGAAGAAGATCGACATCGTCGTCGGCGCCGCGACCTCGCGCATCACAGGCGACGCCTGTCAGCCCTATGGTTTCCACTGGGCCTACGACACCCACGCCCTCGCAATCGGCACCGGCGGCGCGCTGGTGGAAACCGGCGGCGATACCTGGTTCTTCCTCACCGCCGACTACGCCTTCGGTTATGCCCTTGAAAAGGATACCGCCGAGATCGTCCTTGCCAAGGGAGGCAAGGTGCTGGGTGCCGTCCGCCATCCGCTGAACTCGTCGGACTTCTCGTCATTCCTGCTGCAGGCGCAGAGCTCAAAGGCGAAGATCGTCGGTCTCGCCAACGCCGGACTTGATACGGCCAACTCGATCAAGCAGGCGGCGGAATTCGGCATCGTCGCCGGTGGCCAGAAGCTTGCGGGCCTGCTGCTCACATTGGCGGAAGTGCACGGACTTGGCCTGCAGGCCGCACAGGGTCTCGTGCTCACCGAAGGCTATTACTGGGACCGCGACGACAAATCGCGTGAATTCGCCGAACGCTTCTTCAAGCGCACCCAGCGGATGCCCAACATGATCCAGGCCGGCACCTATTCGGCGACGCTGTCCTATCTCAAGGCGGTCAAGGCCGCCGGCACCAAGGACTCCGACGCGGTGGCGAAGAAACTGAAGGAACTGCCGGTCGATGACGCCTTCGCGCAGGGCGGCAAGGTGCTCGCCAACGGTCGCATGGTCCACGACCTCTATCTGTTCGAGGTCAAGAAGCCCTCAGAATCCAAGAAGCCGTGGGACTACTACAAGATGCTCGCCACCGTGCCCGGCGACAAGGCATTTCCCACGGCGGCAGAGAGTGGCTGTCCGCTGACGAAGTGATCTTACCCTCCCCTGGAGGGGGAGGGTCGATCAGCAGTGCGCGAAGCGCGATGCTGATCGGGGTGGGGTGAAAGCGGCAATGCAGCGGATGAACATTCACCCCACCCCGACGCTCGCTGCGCTCACGTCGACCCTCCCTCTCCAGGGGAGGGTGAAGAAACATCGCCTTCAATACCCCGTCATCTCCAGATAGCCGACGCCGCTATGGCTGCCCTTGAAGGTGATCGGGCCTTCCCAATAGGGAAAGCTGGTGCCCATCCAGGCCCGCGGATTCAGCGGCGTGGTCTCGATCGCCAGGCTGCGCGCGGCGATGCCCACGCGCCATGCGGTCGGCATCTTGCGTCCCGCTACGTCGGTGGTTGAGTCCCGGCCTTCGC
>JAQGKA010000143.1 GCA_028290355.1 Tardiphaga sp.
GATTTGCCGGTTCAGGAGAACCTCGCCCCCATCGGGCCGGGGTTCTTTCTGTCTCTGCGATTCCAAGGCGAGAATGGACGTAAGCGGTGCTGCATCGGGATATCTACTGGCTTGGCAAGCAATGGGCCGTCACCGGCTATGGAATTCAGTCGGTCAACGACAAGCACGAGATGCGCTTCGACGTGGCGGCGGCGCAGATTTGGGACAACGATCTCGACGCGCCGATGCGCGCGGAGCCGTGGTTCGATGCCGCCGATTTCGCGGCAGCGCTGGCGATGGCTCGCAAGCGCTCGCAGGAAAACCCGCGGACCTTCCAGTCGCCCATGAGCGACGAGCGATAATCGCGCGGACGCTCGCTGCCGCGTTCACCGCCACCCATCCCGCGTCCGTGACGATCGCGATACGCCCCTCTCAGTGGGACGGGATGTAGGAGACTATAATCCAGATAGGATTCTTATCAACGGGCAGATAGGAAAAAATGTCGCAGGGCTGCAGGGCCGGCACGCGGCTCTTTGCCATACAATCGGTCTCGTGCCCCGGATGCTGCGCAACGCGTCGCCTGACGATGCGAAGCATCGTTTAGGCGGCGTGGTGCGCTGCTCCGCAGATCCGGGATACGAGACTGCAGCTTAGCGTGAATCCCGGATTGCGCTGCGCTGCAGCCGGGCTACAAGTGGCTGTCCATCAAGGAATTTTCATTTGGATTTCCGGCAATTGCGTTATGCGCTTTCGGTGTCGAAGGAACGCAGCTTCACCAAGGCGGCGAAGCGGCTGAATATTTCGCAATCCGCGGTCAGCGAGCAGGTGAAATTGCTCGAGGAGGAAATCGGCTTCGAACTGTTCACGCGGACCTCGCGCGGCATCGAATCCACCGACCGCGGCCGCACCTTCCTCTACGAGTCCGAGCGGGTGATGGGCGACCTGCTCAGCCTCAGCGACACCGCGCGGCGGCTGCGCGGCGCGCTGTCCGATACGCTGACCATCGCCATGGGCTCGGGCATGGCGCAGATCTTCATTCCACGGCTGTTCGACGATCTCAGGAACAATCTGCCCGGGGTGCGGCTGGAGATTCTGACGGCGCCGACGCGCAACATCTTTACGGAATTGCACGAGGAGAGGATCGATGCCGGCCTCGCCATCGAATCCGATCCGGAGCGGCTGCCGGCCGGACTGGTGTTCGACCGGCTGATCGATGCCGAGATGGCGCTGATCATTCCGCCGAAACACGCGCTGGCGCGCAGCAAGCAGCCGGTGGATATCGGCCGGCTGCTGGCCGAGCCCTTCATCATGAGCGAACTCACGGTGGGCTACGGCCAGGTGGTGCTGTCGCTGTTCACCGATCTGGGCATCCGCCCCAACGTGCTGGCGGTGGTGGATAATATCGAGACCATCAAGATGATCGTGCAATCCGGCGGCGGCATCGCCATCGTGCCACGCGCCTGCGCCGCGAACGAAGTGGCGCTCGGCCTGCTGAAGGCAATGGCCATCGCGCCGGCGCGCAACGTCGCCTTCAGCCTGTTCCGGCGGCGGCAGCCGATGTCGCGGCGCAAGGAGGCGGCACTGCTGAAGCTCAGGGATATGCTGAAGGGGTGATGCGCGGTTGTCATTCCGGGCTGTGCGTCAGTCGGCGATAGCCGGCTGACGCGCAGACCCGGAATCCAGAGATGGTGGAGCAGCTCTGGATTCCGGGTTCGCTCGGCCCGCGCAAGGGCGCGGTCCGCCCGCCCCGGAATGACGGGCTCAAATCTTACGCCATCTGATTTTCCGATACCCGCATCGATAATCGGTTTTTGACTTGGCTGCCTTGGCCGACCCATGCTGCCGCACCTTCACCACCGAATGGCGCGCGCATGTCCCAGGCTTCTCCCCGCTTTCGCATCGGCATCGACACCGGCGGTACTTTTACCGACATCGTCGCGGTTGACGCCACGACCGGTGCGATGTCGGTCACCAAGGTGTCGAGCACGCCGTCCAATCCGGCGATCGGGCTGGTGCGTGGCGTCAACGACATTCTGGCCCAGGCGGGCGCCGAGCCCGCCGACGTCGCCGGCCTTGCTCATGGCACGACGGTCGCCACCAATGCGTTGCTGCAGGGGGGCATCGAGTCGCTGGGCCTGATCGTCACATCCGGCTTTCGCCACATCCTCGAAATCGCGCGGCAGTCGGTGCCGGAAGGCTATGGCAATTCCTATTTCTGGGTAAAGCCGGAGCGGCTGGTGCCGCTGCAATTCGTCCGCGAAGTCGGCGGCCGTATGGATTTCAAGGGCAACGAGCTGCGCGCCCTCGACGAGACCATGGTGCGAGACGCCGCGCGTTTCTTCCGCAGCCACAAGATCCAGGCGATCGGCATCTGCCTGATGCATTCCTACGCCAACGACACCCATGAGCGCCGCGTCGCCGAGATCATTGCCGAAGAATATCCCGAAGCGACCTTGTCGGTGTCCTGCGCCGTGCTGCCTGAATATCGCGAATATGAGCGCGCGGTGACGACGCTGGTCGATGCCTTCGTGAAACCTTACCTGGACCGCTACCTCAAGCGGGTGCATGACGAATTGGGTCCGCTGCAGAGTGCGCCGTTCCTGGTGATGCAGTCGAGCGGCGGCGTTGCCAGTTCCGAGCAGATCCTGCGCAAGCCGATCACCACGGCGCTGTCCGGCCCCGCCGCCGGCGCGCTCGGCAGCGCGGTCATTGCCGAGATCGCAGGCTTCCCCGACCTGGTGACGCTGGATGCCGGCGGCACCTCGACGGATTTCTGCCTGATCGAGAAGGCAAAGCCGCATCTCACCAATGGTGGTTCGGTCGGGCAATTCCCGGTCCGCATTCCGATGATCGACATCACCACGATCGGCATCGGCGGCGGCTCGCTCGCCTGGATCAGCCGCGAGGGCCACCTGAAGGTCGGGCCACGCAGCGCGGGCGCCGTGCCCGGGCCGATGTGTTACCCGAACGGCGGCAATGAACCCGCCATCACCGACGCCAATCTGGTGCTAGGCCGTCTGCCGCCAGCGCTGATCGGCGGCGGCATCGCGCTGGACGTGGAGAGGGCGCGCGAGGGCATCGCCGCGCTGGCGAAGAAGTTGCCGGGCAACATGAGTGCCGAACAACTCGCCTCAGGCATCATCGAAATCGCCAACTGGGCGCAGGCCAATGCGATCCGCCAGATGACCATCCAGCGCGGCATCGATCCCCGCGAATTCGCGCTGCTGTCATTCGGCGGCGCAGGGCCGGTGCAGTCGCCGGCGGTGATGGATCTGCTGGGCATGAAGGCATGCATCGTGCCGCCGAACCCGGGCAATCTCTCGGCCTTCGGCCTGCTGGCGGTGGACTGGCGCACCGATCATATCGTAACCAAGGTGATGCACGAGGACGCCATCGACCTCGCCGACATCGCGGTGCGCTATGCAACGCTGGAGCGCGAGGCTGTCGCCAATCTGGAGCGCGACGGCATCGCGGCATCGCAGATCCGCTTGGTGCGCGAGGCCGATGTCCGTTATGCCGGTCAGTCGATGGAGGTGCGGGTGACCGCACCATCGGGCGCGGTGGACGCCGCATTCCTGTCCGGGTTGATCGGCGCGTTCAATGCCGTGCACAGGAAGACCTTCGGCTATGACTATGCCGGCCAGCAGAAAATCGAGCTGGTCAATCTCTGTGTCTCCGGTTTCGGCGTCATCGAGCGGCCGCAGATGCCGAAGCTCGCGGCCGGCCAGGGCAAGGTCGCGCCGAAGGGCAGCCGTCCGGTCTGGTTCGACAGCGCCTTCGTGGAGACGCCGCTCTATGAGCGCGCGACACTGCCGCCGGGCGCGAAGATCGAAGGGCCAGCTATCGTCGAGGAATTCGGCTCCACCACGGTCGTGTTTCCCAGGCAGAGCGTCGAAGTCGATCCGCACGGCATTCTGGTTATTCGCCCCGTGTCGGCGAAGGAGGTGGTGTGATGAACATGCACAAGACCCATCCCTGGCCGACCGCGCCGCTGCGCGAAGCCACGACCGTCGATCCCATCGTGCTGCAGATCGTCGAGGGCACGCTGAACTCCATCGAGGCGGAGATCGAATACGCCATCGAGCGCACCGCGCGCTCGCCGATGATCCGCGAGGCGCATGATTTTCGCGTCGGGCTGTTCGATCGCTACTGTCGCAAGCTGACCGGGCGTTCCTATTCGGCGATGCCGAACGGCGTGGTGCGCGATTTTCCGCCGGAGACCATGAAGCCCGGCGATGTGTTCCTGATGAACGACACCTATCTGACCGAAGGCTCGATCGGCCATCTGCCGGATCTGTGCAGCACGGTGCCGGTGTTTCACGACGGAATCGTCGTCGCCTACATCCAGGCGTTCGGCCATCACGACGACGTCGGCGGGCGGGTGCCGGGTTCGATGCCGGGCACGGCGGCGACGGTGTTCGAGGAAGGCATCGCGATTCCGCCGGTCAAGATCTACAGCGAGGGCGTGCGCAACGAGGCGGTGTTCACCATCATCCGTCGCAATACCCGGGTGCCGGAAATGCTGTCCGCCGATCTCGACAGCGAGGTGCAGGCCTGCCTGATGGGCGCGCGGCGGATGGCCGGGCTGTTCGAGCGTTTCGGCAAGGACCAGGTCGAGGCCTGCTTCCAGGCCATTCTTGAAAAGTGCCGCGACATCTACCGCCACGAACTGTTGAGCAAGATCGCCGATGGCGAATATGCTTGGGAGGACTACGTCGAACACGACGGCATCACCGATCCCAAGCTGCACAAGATCGCGATCAAGATGACGAAGAAGGGCGGCAAGATCACGCTCGACTTCAACGGCACCGACCCGCAATCCACCGGGCCGATCAACTGGCCGGCGGACTATGCCGACGGCGCGTTCCTGATCAAATGGATCGCGCCGATCCTGCGCAACCTCGCCGACACGCCGGAGCGCGCCGCGGAAATCCACGTCAATGAAGGCGTCTGCGATGTGTTCGAGATCATCTTCCCGCCGAAGGGTACGCTGATCACGCCGGAATGGCCGGCGGCGACCAATGCGCGCTCCTTCGTGCTGCTGCGCGTGCTCGGCCTGCTCGCCGGCGTCGTCGCGCAGGCGGTCGATGGGCGTATGCCGGCGGATCAGGAAACCATCCGCTACACAGGCTTCTACGGCAAGGATGCGGAGGGCAAGACCTTCCTGTCGCGCGAGGTGCTCGGCGGCGGTTCCGGCGGGCGCTATTACGCCGACGGCAACGACGCCATCCACATCGTGCCGGATTCGCGCAACCAGCCGGCGGAATTCACCGAGACGCGGTTTCCGCTGCTGGTGGAGAAGCTCGCTTTGAGCACGGATTCCGGCGGCGCCGGTCTGCGCCGCGGCGGGCAGGGCTATGAGAAACATTATCGCGCGCTGGTGGATTGCCGCACCATCGTCACCGCCGATCGCGTGCGGCTCGGCTGCTACGGGTTGAACGGCGGCAAGGCCGGCGAGCCGTTCTGCGTCACCGTCGATGCCGAAGGCGAGGCGCGCGATCTTGGCGGGCTCGTCGACGGCGAACAGGTGCTGAAAGGGCAGGTGGTGCGCGTGGTCACCACCGGTGGCGGCGGCTGGGGCGATCCGCTGACGCGCGAATTGCCGCTGGTATTGCGCGACGTGATCGAAGGCCGGGTGTCGCTGGCGGCCGCCGCGTCCGACTACGGCGTCGTTTTTACCGCCGGCAGTTCGGCGGATGAGCCCGTCATCGATGAAGCCGCGACATCGGCACGGCGCGCCGGTCTGACGAAATCGCGCCCGGGCAACCTGCCGATGATTGACCGCGGCGAGGGCTATGAAAAGATGCTGCGCGGCGAGCACTTGCCGCGGATGCGATAGTGACAACACGACAACGGAATTGGTGATGTATGGCGATTGAAGTGGCGAAGGTCGAGCTGAAGACCGTTCAGGATGCCAGCGGTCTCGAGGCGCTGATCACCTCGGGCAAGTTCGGCGCGGACGAGGTGATCGGCGTCATCGGCAAGACCGAGGGCAATGGCGGCGTCAACGACTTCACCCGCATTCTCGCCGATCAGGCCTATCGGCGCGTGCTGAAGAAGCACGGCACGCGCTCCGAGGATGAGATCCACGACGTGCCGATGGTGTGGTCCGGCGGCTGTGACGGCGTCATCACGCCGCACGCCACCATCTTTGCCCGCAACGCCAAGACCGGCCCGGCCGACAAGTCGCGGCTGGTGATCGGTACCGCGCTGTCGGCCGAATTGCTGCCGGAGGATATCGGCCGACTGCCCATGGTCCAGAAGGTCGCCGACGCCGTCAAGGCGGCGATGAAGGATGCGGGGATTACCGATCCGAAGGATGTGCACTACGTCCAGACCAAGACGCCGCTGCTGACCATCGACTCCACCCGCGACGCGGAATCGCGCGGCCAGACGTTGGCCTGCGAGGTCCACGATTCCATGGGCGTCTCCAACGGCACTACGGCGCTCGGCATTGCGGTGGCGCTCGGCGAGGTGCCGATGCCCCGGGCCGAGCAAATCTGCAAGGACCTCGATCTCTATTCGGCGGTGGCGTCGTGCTCGTCGGGCGTTGAATTGACGCAGGCGCAGATCGTGCTGCTCGGCAACAAGGCCGGCGCCGGCGGACGTTATCGCATCGGCCATTCGGTGATGAAGGACGCCCTCGACATCGACGGCATCTATGACTCGATCCGCAACGCCGGAATCGAATTGCCGGAGCGGCCGCGCTCGGAAGACCTCAAGGGCCGCGTCGTCAATTGCTTCATGAAATGTGAGGCCGACCGCACCGGCCAGCTGCGTGGCCGCCGCCAGATCATGCTCGACGATTCCGACGTCCACCACCACCGCCATTCCAAGGCGGCGGTGGGCAGCATTGCGGCGCTGGCGATCGGAGATCCCGCGGTATTCGTCTCGGTGGACGCCATGCATCAGGGCCCGCATGGCGGCGGCCCGGTGATCGCCATCGTTGATGTCGGCGAATAAACCGGCACGAGTCTTGCTCTGAAATTGGGCAATCGCCACTGTTTGGCGAGTGGAATTCTGTCGCGAGGGGCCTCGCCATGAGGATAACAGGAGCACGACGCATGAAATCGCT
>JAQGKA010000527.1 GCA_028290355.1 Tardiphaga sp.
CCCAGCGGGCCCATTCGAGGAATACGCCCTTGGGCAGATCGAGGCCGAGCCCGATCTTGCCAGGGGTATAGCCCACGGCCTGGGTCAGCGGCACGCCGACGAATTTCAGCAGCGCGTAGATGCGATATCGCTCCGGCGAGGTCATCAGGCGCCAGGTGCCGGCCTGGGCCGCCACCAGCAGCGCCCGCGCCACTTCGGAATTGTTCGGGATCAGGCCCAGCGCCTGGCCGCCGAAGGAATGGCCGACAAAAGTGAGCGGCATCGTCTTGTAGCGCTCGCGCATCCACGCCACCGCGGCGGTAACATCGAGGGCGGCCCAGTCCGACATCGACGCCTTGAAGCCGACCAGCGATTTCGGCTGGTTGTGGCCGGTGGGCGCTTTTGGCCAGGAGTCGCCGGTGCCGCGGTAGTCGTAGGTCAGGACCGCGCAGCCGCGGCTGGCGAGATAGCTGGCAAACCCCTTGTAGATCCTGCGCGGCACCGCGGTGGCGGAATTGATCAGCACGGCGTTGGTCCTGGCGCCGCGCGGCAGGTACAGCGTCGCGCCCAGCAGCGTGCCGTCGGCGGCCGGGAAAGTGATGTCGTCGACGAATACGTCGTCCCGCGCCGCTTCCGCCACCTTGAAATTCTTCTGCGTCATAATGACATGCAGCAAATGCGAATTCGGCTTTGGCTGCAAGGGCTTGTGTCGAAAGGCGGATTTCCAACTGGCGATCCGCCGCAACCCTGTGTATAACGCGGCCTCCGTGCCTGCCTGAAGGCGCGGTTTTCAGGAGATAATGTGATGTCCGAGCGGTGGACGCCCGATAGCTGGCGTAGCAAGCCTGTGCAGCAAATGCCGGATTATCCGGACTTGAAGGCCCTTGGCGATGTCGAGGCGCAGCTCGCCACGTTTCCGCCGCTGGTTTTTGCAGGCGAAGCCCGCAACCTGAAGAAGGCGCTGGCCCGCGTGGCTGCCGGCGACGCGTTCCTGCTGCAGGGTGGCGATTGCGCCGAGAGCTTTGCCGAGCACGGCGCCAACAATATCCGCGATTTCTTCCGCGTGCTGCTGCAGATGGCGGTGGTGCTGACCTATGCCGGCTCATTGCCGGTGGTGAAGGTCGGTCGCGTCGCCGGGCAGTTCGCCAAGCCGCGCTCCTCGCCCATGGAGAAGCTCGACGGTGTCGAGCTGCCGAGCTATCGCGGCGATATCGTCAACGACATCGCCTTCACCGCGGAATCGCGCGTGCCCGATCCGCAGCGCCAGCTGATGGCCTACCGGCAGTCAGCGGCGACGCTCAACCTGCTGCGCGCTTTCGCCACCGGCGGCTTCGCCAATCTCGGCAGCGTGCACCAGTGGATGCTTGGTTTCCTGAAGGATTCGCAGCAGTCGCGGCGTTACAAGGAACTGGCCGACCGGATCTCCGACGCGCTGAACTTCATGCGCGCCTGCGGCCTCGATCTGGAAAGCCATCCCGAGTTGCGCGCCACCGACATCTACACCAGCCATGAAGCGCTGCTGCTCGGCTACGAGCAGGCCTTCACCCGCGTCGATTCCATGACCGGCGACTGGTACGCGACGTCAGGCCACATGATCTGGATCGGCGACCGCACCAGGCAGCTCGACCACGGCCATGTGGAATACTTCCGCGGCATCAAGAACCCGATCGGCTTGAAGTGCGGCCCGTCGCTGAAGCCGGATGAATTGTTGAAGCTGATCGACGTGCTCAATCCCGACAACGAGCCCGGCCGGCTGACGCTGATCAACCGCTTCGGCGCCGACAAGATCGGTGACAGCCTGCCGTCGCTGATCCGTGCGGTGGAGCGGGAAGGCCGCGTCGTGGTGTGGTCGTGCGATCCGATGCACGGCAACACCATCACCTCGAACAGCGGCTACAAGACCCGGCCGTTCGATCGCATCCTGTCCGAGGTGAAGTCGTTCTTCACGATTCATGCGGCCGAAGGCACCCATGCCGGCGGCGTGCATCTGGAGATGACCGGGCAGAACGTGACCGAATGCACCGGCGGCGCGCGTGCCATTACCGACGAGGACCTCAACGACCGCTACCACACGGTCTGCGATCCCCGTCTCAATGCCGAGCAGTCGATCGACATGGCTTTCCTGGTCGCCGAACTGCTCAAGACATCGCGCGTGGGCAAGGTCGAGCCGATGCCGGTCGCATCGGGCCTCTGACTTGTCGCGCCTCTGGCGGGCTCTGATCAACACCTGGAACGGGCTGACATTCGCGACCCGTTCCGAACAGGCCATTCGCGAGGAGCTGTTCGCACTGCTCCTCGCGGTGCCGCTCTCGTTGCTTGTCGGCACGACCGCAGTTCGCCGCCTCGAACTGGTGGCGGTGGTACTGCTGTTGCTGACCGTCGAGCTGCTCAACACCGCCATCGAAAAACTGGCTGACCGCCTCACCAGGGATCACGACCCGCAGATCGGTGCGGTCAAGGACATGGGCTCGGCGGCGGTGGGCGTGGCGCTGGCGATCGCCGGGCTGACCTGGCTGTTCGCACTCGGCGAACGCATAGGTGTCTTCTAGACCTCGCAATTGCGAAAGGTGAGCCCGCAGGCTTAGATGTTTCCATGACAGATTCCTCGCGCTTCACCATCACGCTGGCTCAGCTCAATCCGATCGTGGGCGATATCGCCGGCAACGCCGCCAAGGCCCGCGCGGCCCGTGCGCAGGCCAAGGCCGACGGCGCGGCTTTGGTTGTACTCTCGGAATTGTTCATTGCCGGCTATCCGCCGGAAGATCTGGTGCTGAAGCCGGCGTTTCAGGCCGCCTGCCGCGCCGCCATCGAAGAACTGGCGCGCGAGACCGCCGATGGCGGTCCGGCGATGCTGATCGGCTCGCCCTGGGTCGATGACGGCAAGCTCTACAATGCCTGCGCGTTGCTCGACGAAGGCCGCATCGTGGCACTGCGTTTCAAGGCCAATCTGCCGAACTACGGCGTGTTCGACGAAAAACGCCTGTTCGCGCGCGGCCCCGCCGCCGGCCCCGTGACCATCCGCGGCATCCGGGTCGGCGTTCCCATTTGCGAGGAAATCTGGCTCGAGGAGTCGGAGGACTACGAAAACGTCGTCGAATGTCTGGCCGAGACCGGCGCGGAGATCCTTGTGGTGCCGAACGGCTCGCCCTACGCGCGCGACAAGAACGATTTGCGGCTGTCGATCGCGGTGGCGCGGGTCACCGAAAGCGGGCTGCCGCTGATCTATCTCAATCAGATCGGCGGACAGGACGAGCTGGTATTCGACGGCGCCTCGTTCGCGTTGAATGCCGACCTCTCGGTGGCGGCGCAATTGCCCGCCTTCGAAGAAAGCATCACGACCCTGCGCTGGAACAAGACCGAGACCGGCTGGCGCTGCAACGGGCCGGTTGAGCCGCTGCCCGAGGGCGACAAGGGCGACTATGCGGCCTGCGTGCTGGGATTGCGCGATTACGTCAACAAGACCGGCTTTCCCGGCGTGCTGCTCGGGGTATCCGGCGGCATCGACTCCGCGCTGTGCGCGGCGATCGCGGTCGATGCGCTCGGCGCGGCGCGTGTCCGCGGCGTGATGCTGCCGTTTCGTTTTACCGCCCAGGTGTCGCTCGATGATGCGGCGACACTCGCGGGCAGGCTCGGCATCCGCTACGAGGTGCTGCCGATCGCCCCGGCCGTCAACGGCTTTGAAGAAATTCTGTCCGGCACCTTCGCGGGCCTGCCGCGCGACATCACCGAAGAGAATTTGCAGGCGCGCACGCGCGGCACGCTGTTGATGGCGATCTCCAACAAATCCGGCGCGATGGTGGTCACGACCGGCAACAAGTCGGAAATGTCGGTCGGCTACGCCACGCTCTATGGCGACATGAACGGCGGCTTCAATCCGATCAAGGATATCTACAAGACCGAAGTGTTTCGGCTCTCGGCCTTGCGCAATTCATGGAAGCCCGACGGCGCGCTGGGCCCGTCGGGCGAAGTCATTCCCGAAAATATCATCACCCGGCCGCCGACCGCGGAGCTGCGCGAAAACCAGACCGACCAGGATTCGCTGCCGCCCTACGACATACTCGATGCCATCCTGGAACGGCTGGTCGAGCGCGAGCAGCCGCTGGCGATGATCGTGGCCGCTGGCTTCGACCGCGAGGTGGTGGCGCGGATCGATCGGCTGCTCAACATCGCCGAGTACAAGCGGCGGCAGGCCGCGCCCGGCGTCAAGGTCACCGAAAAGAACTTTGGCCGCGACCGCCGCTACCCCATCACCAACAAGTTCCGCGATTCCGGCAAGCCGCTGCCGGAACCCGACGACAAACTGGTTGCGCGCGGTGGCCAGGCGTCGGCGGATGCGTTTGAGGGATAGATCCTGGTCTACAACTCGGTGT
This sequence comes from Tardiphaga sp., assembly GCA_028290355.1. Taxonomy (GTDB): domain Bacteria; phylum Pseudomonadota; class Alphaproteobacteria; order Rhizobiales; family Xanthobacteraceae; genus Tardiphaga. The sequence continues at coordinate 4,350 of JAQGKA010000527.1, forward strand.
CGTCCC
>JAQGKA010000531.1 GCA_028290355.1 Tardiphaga sp.
AGTGACAAATGGCAAAGAAAGTGACCGGATACCTGAAATTGCAGGTGCCGGCCGGTGCGGCGAACCCTTCGCCCCCGATCGGACCCGCGCTTGGTCAGCGCGGCCTCAACATCATGGAATTCTGCAAAGCGTTCAACGCGCAGACGCAGAAGGAAGAAAAGAACACGCCAATTCCGGTGGTGATCACGATCTACGCCGATCGTTCCTTCACCTTCGCCCTCAAGACCCCTCCGATGTCCTTCTTCATCAAGAAGGCCGCCAAGCTCACGGCCGGCTCCAAGCTGCCGGGTCGCGACAAGGCGGGTTCGGTGACCAAAGCGCAGGTGCGCGAGATCGCCGAAGCCAAGATGAACGATCTGAAGTGCGACACCATTGAATCGGCCATGAAGATGGTTGAGGGCTCTGCCCGTTCGATGGGCGTCGAGGTGGCGGGGTAAACGGTCATGGCAATTGGAAAACGTTTGAAGAGCGCCCGCGAGGGCATCGATCGTGAAAAGCTCTACCCGATCGTCGAGGCCATCAAGATGGTCAAGGAACGCGCCAAGTCGAAGTTCGACGAGACCATCGAAATCTCGATGAATCTCGGCGTCGATCCGCGTCACGCCGATCAGATGGTCCGTGGCGTCGTCTCGCTGCCGAACGGCACCGGCCGCACCTTGCGCGTCGGCGTGTTCGCCCGTGGCCCCAAGGCCGATGAAGCCCGCGCCGCAGGCGCTGACGTTGTCGGTGCTGAAGATCTGGTCGAGAAGGTGCAGGCTGGCGAGATCAACTTCGATCGCTGTATTGCTACGCCGGACATGATGCCGCTGGTCGGTCGCCTTGGTAAGGTCCTCGGTCCGCGCGGCATGATGCCGAACCCGAAGATCGGTACGGTGACCATGGACATCACTGGCGCCGTCAAGGGTGCCAAGGGTGGTTCGGTCGAATTCCGCGTCGAGAAGGCCGGCATCGTGCAGGCCGGCATCGGCAAGGCGTCGTTCTCGGAAGAGAAGCTGATCGAAAACATCAAGGCGTTGGCCGACGCCGTCGCCAAGGCGAAGCCCGCCGGCTCCAAGGGGACCTACATCCAGCGCGTTGCGGTGTCCTCGACCATGGGCCCCGGCGTCAAGGTTGAACCGGCCACCGTGCTCGGCTAAGTCTGAGAAAAGCTTGCGACAAACCAAGGGCGGAATCGGGGCAACCGATTCCGCCCTTTTCTTTTGACTCCAGCAGGAACAGCCTCGATGTCCGACAAAGTTTTGATCTATTCGCGCTTCCCGAAGTCGTTGATGGCGCGGATCGGACAGCGCTACGATCTGATCGATGCCACTGGCAAACCGCCGCTCGAAATCTTCACGCGTGATGAACTCAAGGATGTCCGCGCGCTGATCACCGCGGGCGCACAGACGTTGAAAGGCGATGTGATGGATATGATGCCGACGCTTGGCGCCATCGTCTGCTACGGCACCGGCTATGACGGCGTCGACTTCAAGGCCGCGGCGGAACGCAACATTATCGTCGGCCACAGTCCGGGCGCCAACGCGGCCTCGGTCGCCGATCTGGCGCTGACTCTGATGCTCACCGCGACACGGCGAATCCTGCCGGCCGACCAGTATCTGCGCGAGGGCGGCTGGTCCTCCGCAAAGCCGTCTCCGCTGATGAACCCGCAGCCGGGCAATCCCGGGCGCAAGGTCGGCGTCTACGGCATGGGTGAGATCGGCCGCAAGATTGCGTCGCGCGCCGCCGCCTTCGAAACCGAAGTGGCCTATTACAGCCGCAGCAAGCATGATGTGCCGTATCAGTACATGAGCAGTCTCGCGGCCTTGGTCGAATGGTGCGACGTGCTGATGATTGCGGTGCGTGCCGGTCCCGATACCCAGCACATCATCGATGCTGACATGCTGAAGAAGCTTGGTCCGAACGGCTATGTCATCAATATTTCACGCGGTTCGGTGATCGATCAGAAGGCGCTGGTCGCGGCATTGACCGACAAGACCATCGCCGGCGCCGGTCTCGATGTGTTCGAGAAGGAGCCGCATGCACCGGATGCGCTTACTGCATTTCCGAACGTCGTGCTGACACCGCATATCGGCGGCCACACGCTGGATTCGCACGTCGCTATGCAGGACTGCGTGATCGCTAATCTCGGTGCCTACTTTGCCGGCAAGCCGCTGCCTTACGCCGTGACGGCCTGACAACTACACACGGCGCGTGCGCAGATAGTGTTGTGACGGTAGTTCCGCAAGGCGGAAGTTTGTTCCGTGGTGCGACAAAAATAAGTGAGTGTCTGAATTCGGAATGGCGTTGTAAGTGTCCTTGGTGATTTAGAACAAATCGAATGTAGGCGTACATTCGAACCAAGGACAACAGCGATGGCTGCGTTCGCACTCAAGATCAACGGTCAAACCCATCAGGTCGATGTCGACCCGAGCACGCCCCTGCTGTGGGCGATCCGCGATGGCGCAGGCCTCACGGGCACCAAATACGGCTGCGGCGTCGCGCAATGCGGCGCCTGCACGGTCTATGTCGATGGCCAAACCGTTCGCTCCTGTTCGCTGCCGGTGTCGGCGGTCGGCAGCAGCGAGGTCACCACCATCGAGGGTCTCGACAGCAAGGAAGCCAAGGCCGTGCAGAAGGCATGGGTGGCACTCGACGTGCCGCAATGCGGCTACTGCCAGTCCGGCCAGATCATGAGCGCCACCGCGCTGCTCAACCTCAATCCCGCTCCCACCGATCGCGATATCGACCTGGCGATGAACGGCAACATCTGCCGCTGCGCCACCTATGTCCGCATCCGCGCCGCCATCCATGGCGCCGCCAAAACGCTGGAGGGTTGAGCCATGACCGTTCATGACAAGACCATTCACGCCACCGCGCTCTCCCGCCGCTCGCTGCTCAAGGCCGGCGCCGGCCTCGCCATCGGCGCCTACATCGCCCGCGGCGGCAAGGCGTTCGCGCAGGCGCCGGCGCCTGCCGCTTACAACATCGCGCCGAACACGTTTGTCATTATCAAGCCCGACAACACCGTGACCGTGCTGTGCAAGGGCATCGAGTTCGGGCAGGGACAATTCACCGGCATGGCGACCTTGGTCGCCGAAGAACTCGATGCCGACTGGTCGCAGATGCGCGCCGACCACGCGCCTTCAAATCCGGTGCTGTACAAGAACCTGCTGTTCGGCGTGCAGGGCACCGGCGGATCCAGCGCGGTTGCCAATTCCTACATCCAGATGCGCCAGGTTGGCGCCGCCGCGCGCGAACTGCTGGTCGCGGCCGCCGCCGAGACCTGGCAGGTGCCGGCGGCCGAGATCACCGTCGAAAGCGGCGTCATCAAGCATGCGTCGGGCAAGGAAGGTCGCTTCGGCGAATTCGCCGACAAGGCCATGCAGATGCCGGTGCCATCAGATCCCAAGCTGAAGGATCCCTCGACCTTCAAGCTGATCGGCAGCGAAGGCATCGTGAAGCGGCTCGACAGCGCCGACAAGACCGACGGCAAGGCCCTGTACACGCTCGACATCCACGAGCCGGACATGCTCACCGTCGTGATCGCGCGCTCGCCAAAATTCGGCGGCACCGTGAAGTCGTTCGACGCCACCGCGGCGAAGGCGATCCCCGGTGTGGTCGACGTCAAGCAGGTGCCGACCGGCATCGCCGTATACGCCAAGGGTTTCTGGCCGGCCAAGACCGGCCGCGACGCGCTGAAGATCGTCTGGGATGACAGCAAGGCCGAGACCCGCGGCAGCGCACAGCTGCTGTCGGAATTCCGCGCACTGTCGAAGACGCCGGGCAAGGTGGTCAAGAGTGAGGGCGACTTCGACGGCTCGATGGCCAAGGGTGGTCGCGTCGTTGAAGTGGAATATGTGTTTCCCTATCTGGCGCACGCGCCGATGGAGCCGCTCAACGGCTACCTCAAGTGGGAAGGCGACACTGCCTACGCCCGCTATGGCTGTCAGTTTCCGACCCCGGATCATGCCGTGATCGCGCAGACGCTCGGCATCCCGATGGAGAAGGTGAAGCTGGACGTCATTCTCGCCGGCGGCAGCTTCGGCCGCCGCGCGCAGCAGACGACGCATGTGGCGCGAGAGCTGGCCGAGGTCGCTAAGGCGATGGGGCCGGGCAAGCCGATCAAGCTGGTCTGGACCCGCGAGGATGACATGCGCGGCGGCTACTATCGGCCCTACAGCATCCACCGCATGCGGGGAGTGGTGCGTGACGGCAAGATCGAAGCCTGGAGCGACACCATTGTCGGCCAGTCGATCATGAAGGGCTCGGCGTTCGAGGCTATGACCTTCAAGGACGGTCTGGATTCGACCTCCTATGAGGGCTCCAACGAGATTCCCTACGACGTCGCCAACTTCAAATGCGACATGCATCAGGTCGATGTCGGCGTGCCCGTATTGTGGTGGCGTTCGGTGGGGCATACCCACACCGGCTACGCTGTCGAAGCCTTTGTCGATGAACTGCTGGAAGCCGCCGGCAAGGATCCGATCGAGGGCCGCCTCGAGCTGATGGGCAAGAAGCCGCGCCACGCCGGCGTGCTCAAGGCCGTCGCCGAACTCGCCGACTGGAAGAAAGCAAAAGTCGAAACCGGTCGCGCCCGCGGCGTCGCGGTGGTGGAGAGCTTCAACACCTTTGTGGCGCAGATCGTCGAGCTGTCGATGACCGATGACGGCCCGCGCGTCCACAAGGTGTGGTGCGCGGTGGATTGTGGCGTCGCCGTCAATCCCGACATCATCCGCGCGCAGATGGAGGGCGGCATCGGCTTCGGCCTCGGCCACATCCTCTACGCCGAGCAGACGCTGGACGCCGGCCGACCGGTCGCCGGCAATTTCGACACCTATCGGTCGCTGCGCATCAACGAGATGCCGGAGATCGAGGTCGTGATCGTGAAATCAACCGAGAAGCCCAGCGGCGTCGGCGAACCCGGCGTCCCGCCTTTGGGACCTGCGGTGGCCAATGCGATGGCGAAACTGGGTGTTGGGCGGCCGCGGCAATTGCCGATCGTGCCGGGAGCTTCGGCATGAGCCTGTTCAAGCAATCGATGCTGGCGCTCGCCGCCGGCGGTCTCGCTGCTGGCCTATTGGCCTTCGCCGAGCCAGGCTTTCGCGCCGCCGATGCGGCGACCGAGCCGATGGCCAGCGCGACCAGGCTGCAGCCGGTCTCGGCCTTCGCCAAGGTGAAGAACAAGAACGAGCGTGCGGTGGCGCTGTTTCAGGAAGCCGGCAAGGTGATCCAGTCGCCGCGCTGCATGAACTGCCATCCGGCCACCGAGCGTCCGACCCAGACCGACAAGATGCGTCCGCACATCCCGCTGGTGGTGCGCGGCGATGGCGGCGTTGGCGCCGCCGGTGGTTTGGCGTGCAGCACCTGCCATCACGAAGCCAACTTCGATGCGGCAGGCGTCCCGGGCAATCCGAAGTGGGCGCTCGCGCCTGTCGAAATGGCCTGGCAGGGCAAAACGCTCGGCCAGATCTGCGTCCAGATCAAGGACAAGCAACGCAACGGCGGCAAGGACATGGCGGCACTGATCAAGCACATGGCTGAAGACGAGCTGGTCGGCTGGGGCTGGCACCCCGGCGGCAGTCGGACGCCGGCGCCGGGCACCCAGAAGCAGTTCGGCGAGCTGATCAAGGCCTGGGCCGATGCCGGAGCGGCGTGCCCGAAGGGGTGAGGAAGTGACTTGTAGGGTGGGCAAAGCCGCACTTGCGCCGTGCCCACCAATTATGGTGGGCACGCACCATCGCGCTTTGCGCGATCGGTGACTTTGCGCACCCTACGGCTGGGGAGCACGCGTAAGAGCCCTTCCTTGCATAAAAGATGCCGCGGAACAAAATTCCCGCTAAATTCTCTTGGCAACACACAAAAGACTCGTTAAACAACCGTTTCCGGGCGTGCTGGCTGGTAGCTGGCGCGTCTGTGTTCGCATCCGACAACCCACATCGCAGGAGACCATTTCTTTCAGGCTATCCGCATGGATTGCTCGAAGGGGACGGGAAACGCGACGCAGGTTGAACGAAGCGGGCAGGGGTCTCTGGTTCGCCAGATGATCTCGATCCTGTCCGAGACTGCTGGCGCCCACGACAAACGTAAGTTTGTTCAACGGCTTAATCCTCAAGCCAGCATAGACGGGTGAAGACCGGATTTCGCCAGCGTCGCTTCTCGCGACGGGCCGCGGATCTTGTTCGAACCTCGACA
>JAQGKA010000158.1 GCA_028290355.1 Tardiphaga sp.
GCGCCAGCGCCGGCGCCATGTCGCTGAACGAGACGCGAACCGATTCGACATCCTTGATCGTCATGCCTTCGGCGGTCAGCCGGTCGAGGATCACGACCTCCTGGGTCGAGCCGGGCCAGATCGCGACTTTCTTGCCCTTCAGATCCTTGATCGAACCGATCCCGGAACCCTTGCCCGCCACCACCGCCATGCCGCGGTTGCAAGCGGCACCGATGATCACGACCGGTTCGGCATTGGCCGCACCGAGCGTCGCCGCGGCCAGGCCGAAAATGCCAAAATCGACGCTGCCGGTGACGACGGCGTTCTTGCCGTCGGTGGGGCTTTCGAAGGGAATGACCTGGATCTTGAAACCGGCCGGGGCGAATTTCTCGTAGAAATACGGCGTGATGCCGTGAATGAGCTTCAACGTCCCGATCTTGATGACACGGTCGTCCGCCGAAGCGCGGAAACCGGTGGCGGACAGCGCTGCGGCAGCCGCCGCCAGGCTCATGAAGTGTCGTCGCGAGGTCGTACGCATGGCGTTTCCTTCTGGGGTCTGTCCGGCGGAACCCAGCCTAGGTGCAATGCAGCAATATGGGAAATCAAATCGCCATCCGACGCCGACGTATTCGCGGGTCTCGCCGGCGGTGCCGCTCAGCCAATCTGCACGACGCGCAGATTGTTCGTGGTGCCGGCTTCCTTGAACGGGATGCCGGCGACCACGACGATGGAGTCGGCCTGCTTTGCGAAGGCCTCCGCGCGCGCAGTCTGCGTGGCTTTTTCGACCATCTCCTCGTAGGTGCCGATGTCATCCGACAGCACGCTGTGGGCGCCCCACAGCAATGACAGCTGCCGCGCGACGAGCTGATGCGGCGTGATCGCCAGCAGCGACACCTTGGGCCGCTTGCGGGCGATCCGCGCGGCCGTGGTGCCACTGGAGGTGAAGGCGACGATGGCGGAAGCGTGCAGCGCGGCGGCCAGGTCGGCGGCGGCCGCGGCCACCGCGTGCGGCGCGGTTTCTTCCTCGCCGGGCTGCGAGGCGTTGATGATCGAACGATACATCTTGTGCCGCTCGGTGCTCTCTATGATGCGGTTCATCATCTCCACCGCCTCGAGCGGATATTGGCCCGACGCGGATTCCGCCGACAACATCACCGCATCGGCGCCGTCATAGATCGCGGTGGCGACATCGGAGGCTTCGGCGCGCGTCGGCGTCGGTGCGGCGACCATCGAGTCCAGCATCTGGGTGGCGACGATCACGGGCTTTCCGGCGAGGCGGCAGGACTTGATCAGTTCCTTCTGGCGGCCGGGCACGTCTTCATGGGGAATTTCCACGCCGAGATCGCCGCGCGCCACCATGATCGCGCCGGACAGCCGGATGATGTCATCGATATGCTCCAGCGCCGCGGGCTTTTCGATTTTCGACATCACGCCGGCGCGGCCGTCGATCAGCGACAGCGCCTCGATGACGTCGCCGGGCTTCTGCACGAACGACAGCGCCACCCAGTCGACGCCGAGTTCCAGGCCGAAGGCGAGGTCGGTGCGGTCCTTCTCGGTCAGCGGCGACAGGTTCAGCACGGCGCTCGGGACATTCACGCCCTTGCGGTTCGAGATGGTGCCGCCGATGATGATCTTGGCATCGATGAAATCGGCGCCAATTCCGGTGACGCGAACGCGGACCCGACCGTCGTCGATCAGCAGATCGTCGCCGGGCGTGACGGCGTCGAAGATTTCGGGATGCGGCAGCGGGATCGACATCTTGTCGCCGTCCACACCCTTCAGCACGAAACGCACCTGTTCGCCCGCGGCGACCGCGAATTTGCCGTCCTTGATGGTTCCGACCCGGATCTTCGGCCCCTGCAAATCCTGCAGGATGCCGATCGGGCGGCCGACTTTCGTTTCCAGTGCGCGGATGGCCGCGTGAACCTTGGCGTGATCCGCATGGGTGCCGTGGCTGAAATTCAGCCGGAATGTATCGACGCCGGCAAGGAACAGCTGTTCGAGCATCTCCGGCGATCCGCTGGCCGGACCTACGGTGGCGACGATTTTAGCCCGGCGATTGCGGCGCATGTTGATTCGGCCGATCGGCCGCCCCTGGTGATCAGATTGGCTCTGATATCGTTGACGTTGATGCCGGCCGGGCCGGTGCGAACGAAGTCTTCGGTCCCATCAAAGAAACCGAAACCGCCGTGCGCCGCAAGGGAGTGCGCCGATCGAGGTTATTGCCGTGTAACCAGCGCCCGCAGCCTACACAACGCCGATGACGGGATCGTGGCATCCGACGGCAGCCTTTGAGCTGGTCCGGCAGGTGCCGGACCGCGCAATTGCACCGGCCCGGCCTGCAACTGTCAGCCGTCAGATATTGGAGCTTTGAATGGCCTCCACCACGGCGTCGGTCACGTCCTTGGTGGTCGCGGTGCCGCCGACGTCCGGGGTCATGATGCCGGCGCCGGTGACCTTCTCAACAGCGCGCATCAGCCGGGCGGAGGCGTCGGCCTCGCCGAGATGATCGAGCATCTGCGCCGCGGTCCAGAAGCTCGCGACGGGGTTGGCGATGCCCTTGCCGGTGATGTCGAAGGCCGAACCATGGATCGGTTCGAACATCGAGGGAAAGCGGCGCTCCGGATCGATATTCGCGGTCGGCGCGACACCCAGGCTGCCGGCCAGCGCGCCGGCGAGGTCCGACAGGATGTCGGCGTGCAGGTTGGTGGCGACGATGGTGTCGAGGCTCTGCGGCTTCAGCGTCATACGCACCGTCATCGCGTCGACCAGCATCTTGTCCCAAGTGACGTCGGGAAATTCCTTCGACACTTCCTCGGCGATCTCGTCCCACATCACCATGCCGTGGCGCTGCGCGTTCGACTTGGTGACGACGGTGAGGAATTTGCGCGGGCGCGACCGCGCCAGCTTGAACGCGTAGCGCATGATGCGCTGCACGCCGACGCGGGTGAAGATCGCGACCTCGGTGCCGACTTCTTCCGGCAGACCGCGATGCACACGGCCGCCGCAGCCGGCATATTCGCCTTCGGAGTTTTCGCGGACGATCACCCAGTCGAGATCGCCGATGCCGACATTACGCAGCGGCGAGGTGATGCCGGGCAGGATCTTGGTCGGCCGCACATTGGCGTATTGATCAAACCCCTGGCAGATCGGCAGCCGCAGGCCCCACAGCGTGATGTGGTCGGGCACGTCGGGCGCGCCGACCGCGCCGAAATAGATGGCGTCGAATTTCTTCAGCTTCTCCAGGCCGTCGGCGGGCATCATGATGCCGTGCTTGCGGTAGTAGGCCGAGCCCCAGTCGAAGGTCGTGATATTGAACCTGACGTCGCCCATCCGCTTCTGAAGGCTTTCGAGCACGGTGGTGCCGGCGGCGATGACTTCGGGACCGATACCATCGGCCGGAATGGCCGCGATTGAATATTCACGCATCTGAACTCTCCGTGGAAGTAGGTGTTGAGGATTAGCGGCTGACCGCAGCAGCGGCGGCCGCCGAAGCGTTGCGTTGCGAGCGAGCGAGCACGAGGGTGAGCACGGCTGACAGCACCAGGAGCGCGGCGACGAAGAACAATCCGCCCTGGAAGCTACCGGTGAGATCCTTGATCCAGCCGATCATCGCCGGCCCAACGAAGCCGCCGAGATTGCCTATCGAATTGATGGTGGCGATTCCGGCTGCTGCGGCCGAGCCGGACAGGAACATGGTCGGCATGCTCCAGAGCGGCGGCTTGGCCGAACTGATGCCGACATTGACCAGCGTCAGCGCCAGCAGCACCGCTATGACGCTGCCGGCGAAGCCGGCGAGGACCAGGCCGAGCGAAGCCAGCAGACACGCACCGACCACATGCCAGGTGCGCTCGCCGGAGCGATCGGAGTGCCGAGCCCACAGCACCATGGCAACAACGGCAACGACGCCCGGAAGTGCGTTGAGGAAACCGACCTGCATCGAGGTGAGGCCGAACTCCTTGATGATCTGCGGCGCCCAGATGCCGAGCGTATAGAGCCCGGCCGAGGTGCCGAAATACACCAGCGACAAGGCGATGACACGCAGGTCGGCAAGGCCGCGCCAGATGCTGTGGCTGGCGGTGCCGGCTTTTTTCGCGGACTCCGCATTCATCGTCGTCACCAGCCAGTTGCGCTCCTCGTCGGACAGCCACTTCGCCTGCTCAGGCCGGTCAGTCATGTAAAACAGCACGACCACGCCGAGGATCAGCGCAGGAATCGCTTCGATGACGAACATCCACTGCCAGCCACTGAAGCCGAGCAGGCCGTGCATTTCCAGCAATGCGCCCGAAACCGGCGAACCCAGCACGGTGGAGAGCGGCGCCGCGGCCATGAAGATCGCGGTGACCGCGGCGCGCTGCCGCGCCGGAAACCAGAAGCTCAGATAGAGAATGATGCCGGGGAAGAAGCCGGCCTCCGCGGCGCCGAGCAGGAAGCGTAGCGCATAGAAGCTGGTCGAGCCCTGGACGAACGCCATGGCGCCGGAAATCAGGCCCCAGGTGATCATGACCCGGGCGATCCAGATCCGCGCGCCGACCTTGTCGAGGATCAGGTTCGAGGGGACTTCGAACAGGAAGTAGCCAAGAAAGAAAATGCCGGCGCCGAAGCCGAATACCGTCGGCGAGAAGCCGAGATCCTTGTTCATCGTCAGCGCCGCGAAGCCAATGTTCACGCGGTCGATGAAGGCGATGAAATACAGCAGCATCACGAAAGGCACGATGCGCAGGGTGATCTTGCGCAGCACGCGCGTTTCCAGCTCGGCACTCATGGGATGGTCTCCTGCCCGATCGATATTGCTTTTGATTGCTGCGCCATTCGAGGCGTTGGCGACCACCCTGCGGCGGCGTGGGGCCAGACTCAATGAACGTTGGTTTATACAAAAAAATGATATAATCGGGACTCGGGAGAGACCTGATGGACCTGCATCAATTGCGCTGCTTCGTGGCGGCGGCCGAGGAGTTGCATTTCGGCAAGGCGGCGCACCGGCTCGAAATGCTGCCATCGGCGCTGGGCCGATATATCCGGCTGCTGGAAGATGATCTCGGCACCCGGCTGATGACCCGCACCACCCGCAGCGTGGCGCTGACCGACGACGGCACGGTGCTTCTCAAGGAAGCCCGCGCCTTGCTGGCACAGGCAGACAATCTCGCGGCACGATTCCGCACGCGCGGTCGGACGCACGCTGCGACGATCCGCGTGGGCGCGATCGACAGCGCGGCCGCCGGACTCCTGCCGATGCTGCTCCACGACATTCGCGACCGACGGCCAGATGTGACCGTGAAGCTTGTGGAGGACAAGACCATCCGCCTGCTGCCACGGCTGCTGTCCGGCCGGCTGGACCTTGCCTTCGTGCGGCCCCCGGAAAGTCCGGACAAGCGTCTCGAATTCCTGTTTCTGTTTCACGAGACCGCTGTTGTCGCCGTCTCCGATCGGCATCCACTCGCTTCGAAAAAGAACGTAACGATCGCCGATCTCGCCGAAGAGCCGCTCATCGTGCCCGAGCGCCGGTCCCGGCCGCATAGCCACGATCTCACCATGAAGCTCTTCGCGGAAGCCGGACTAAACGCCCGGATCGTCCAGCTCGCCGATGAAAAGCAGACGATCGTCAATCTTGTCGCGGCTGAGTTGGGAGTTGCGATTGTCCCGCGGTGGACATCACGAATGGCAGCACGCGGCGTTTGTTACGTCCCGCTCGCAGCGTCCGACATGAACAGATTGCCACTCGCCGCGGCGTGGACTCGCGGGACCCGCGATTCGCTGAGGGACGAAATGCTGGAAATGCTTCAGGCTGGTCTGTCGCGATACGCGGTCGAGGCCTGACGGCGGGAAGTTTAAGACATGGCGGGCTCGATGCCCATCGTCGCTTGTCAGGAGACAGAGTGAGCGTAGCGGAGGCGGGCGACGATGCCCGCGGCAATCTGCATGGTGGCGCCAAGTGACCAGCCAAGGCCAATCAGGAGGACGGTGCTGGCGCGGAGATGCTCATCGGCGACGATAGCGTAGACCGACACCCCGGCTGTCAACGGGTTGAGGAAAGTGCCCACGGCACTGAGCAACTCGACGGCGTCGGTTTTGGCGTTGTGGCCATCGAGGAGGGACTGCTGCAGGCTTCGGACGGGCGGCGGCAGATCGATGCCGAGGTAGAACCCCAGCGCGCCGTACAGCATCATCGCGAGAACCATGATTGCTGAGCCGAGATCGATGTTCGCCCTCATCATGTGCGCGGCAACGAACAATCCGCACGCCCCGCCGGCCAAGGCGAGCCCTACCCGTTCCATGACATGGGCCCATTTACTAACCGCGGAGCGCGTATCCCATTTTGCAGGGCGCTTCATCATCTGCGCAACTTATCAGAAAATTTAGTCGTCGTTCACAGGAATCAGAATCACGATGCGCTGAGGCAGCTGCTCAGATTACCATCTCTCGGATGTCACCTGCTGCTCGTCGCCTCGCCACGAGACTAACTGCCGCCGTGTTGGTTCGTCTGAAGTTGCCCTCACGAATGGCACTCATCAAAGGATAGCTGAGGCAATGACAAAACATCTTAAGCAGCTTGTGCACGAAGCCGATCAACTTTGGGATATTCTCAAGCGAGTTCTGAGAGTCGATTGACGCGAGGAACCCACGACCCGGCGGCTGGTCGCGCGGGACGTCAAAGCATAGCCCCGGCGCAATCAATATGCGCTGTTGTGGTGCACCCGACAGCCGACACACCTGCGACCGTCGCCTGAAGAGGGCGCCCCCGCTCTCAAATCGAGCCATTTTCACGCTTTTCCGGCCATTCCGGGCGTTGCCGCCGCGGGGGCAATCAGCTAAATGACCCTTACGCACCCGTAGCTCAGCTGGATAGAGCGTTGCCCTCCGAAGCTGGAGCGCGGCAAGACCGAGGCGGCGCAAATCCTATTGAAATCGACGTTTCCGGACGATCCGAACGGCATTTTACGTTCCAATTTTACCGATAGGCACGACCGGGCCACACTGTTGGTGCCTCATTACCCTGCTGCGAGATATCCGCTGATATAGGTCAGAGCCTCCCAAGCCAGCACGAATGCGGTGAAGGGTCTTGTGCTGAGCTTCGGAAGTCTGGGATTGCTCGTTAGAGCGGGAAGCTCAATACCGCTACTTTCGTCCAATTATCCGCTCCCGATATGCCTCAATCCCGCGCTGCACATCCTTCTCGGGAACCCACTCCCCTTCCTCGTCCATGACGCCCGCCTCCAGCACCGCTGCAGCGCACTGCCAATGGAGATCGACCCAACCGGCAACGTCAATGTCAGGCATCCCGTTTCGCTGACAGATTCGTTCGGCCATCTTTCGGGCTATAGGTTCGATGTTTGAGATCATGGATATCGTCAATAGGTTGCGACCGTCTACAGATGTCGTGATCGATCCGAGTGCTGTTTGGAAAAATCGCGCTACGAGATTCGCGCGAATTGTGCGATTCTTACAACCTGTATTCATGGCCCGCCTGCAGTATCCCCCACCGAAGCTAGATGATGGACAAGCGCGGTTTAACCGAACGTGACATCTGCACGAAGTTCATCCTGCCTGCAGGCTGCGCTCACCACACAATTATAGGCATGCTCTGAAATGACGACACTATGGCGAACCCGTCAATTTAAACGCTTCAGCGATAGGATCCGCCCGTTTTCGATTGGAATTTCCTGATGCGTGCCATTCAGGCCATTGTTCTAGCAGTTTGGTCGACCTGGCTTTTCAACCAACCTGCGCTCGCTGAGAAGCGCGTCGCCTTGGTGATTGGCAACTCGGCCTATCAAAACGTAAGCCAGCTCGCCAATCCGGTGAATGATTCCGCGTTGATGTCGGCGACATTCAAGGGCGCAGGCTTTGATGTCGTCGAGCTCAAACGCGATCTCAAGGCGACTGAGATCCGCCGCGCCCTGCGCGATTTCTCTGACAACGTTCGCGACGCCGATATCGCTATCGTCTACTATGCGGGACACGGGATCGAGATAGACGGCATTAATTACGTCATCCCGGTTGATGCGGCCCTTGAACGCGATATTGATGCGTTCGATGAAGCAATCCCGCTTGATCGGATTTTGACGGTCATCGAGCCCGCAAAGCAGCTAAGGCTCGTCATTCTGGATGCGTGCCGCGACAATCCGTTCAACAAGACAATGAAGCGCACGATCGGATCGCGTGCGGTCGGGCGAGGGCTAGCCAAGGTCGAGCCTACCAGTCCCAATACACTCATTGCTTTCGCAGCAAAGGCCGGGTCAACCGCATCAGACGGGGATAGCAAGAACAGTCCCTTCACCGCGGCGCTCGCCAAATATCTGCCAAAACCCGGCCTCGATCTGCGCAAGGCGTTCGGCTTTGCTCGCGACGACGTTTTGAAGGCCACACACAATCGGCAGGAGCCGTTTATCTATGGCTCGTTAGGTGGCGACGATGTCGCGCTGGTGCCCGCTGTGGCAGCCCCATCATCAGCGACGAGCTCCGCCGATCCTAACGCCGCTATCAGGCATGACTACCAACTGGCCGAACGAATCGGAACCAAGCCAGTTTGGGATTCCTTTATCAACAATTATCCCTCGGGATTTTACACCGACCTTGCGAAAGCCCAGCGAGACAAGCTCAGTGCAGAAGCTGCGAGCGCCGCGGCCCTCGAGAAAACGAAGGCGGCGGTGAATGAGCAGAAGCGTCTCGCTATCGAAAGCGCCAAATTCGCCGAGCAGACGAAGGCCGCAGAGGATGCTAGAATTGCGACAGCCAAAATAAAGGCTGCAGAGGAGAAGAAAGGTCACGATGAAAAGTCGATTGGACCACTGGCGATCGTGACGACGCCCGGACAAGCCGACGTGGCGATTCCTAAAGTGAACAAGCCCGTGGTCGATAGCCGAGCGATTGTTCTGGAGATCAAGAGAGAGCTGACGCGAGTGGGTTGTTATACAGGCCGCGTTGAAGACGACAATTGGACCACCGCTGATACCAAGGTATCGCTCCGCAAATTTGCAAAATTCGCAAAATTGTCCAAGACACCCGAGGAACCCGGCGGGGAATTCCTTGAAAAAATCAGGGAGAAGAAGGATCGTGTTTGCCCCCAGGAATGTGTGAAAGGCAGGACGCTTGGTCCTAACGGATCTTGTATCGAAAGAAAGAGACCTGCGACCTCGTCAGCTTCCACGAAAGATTCAGCACCGCGACCTGAAAGGGAGGCGCCAACAGCCCAAGATGGTGGTAGTTGCAGTCGGATGAACGACCCAGTCGGTTGTAATTGCGCATTGAAAACGGGAGGCTACATCTACGCGAGCCCGGGCAGTCACTCAGGTTATCGTTTCCGATGGAACGACAGAAATGCATATTCTATGTGTTTATATACTGCCGGCCGCCGTTGATGATCCTTTAAATTATTGAATCCAAGCCCGCCGACTTCGACCGAAGGGGATTGCGTTAGCGTCGGGGCATCCGGCGGGCGAATGGACGATTATCGTCGCCAAAATCGATGGAAGTCGAAGATCGTATCACTTGCCAAGCCCGCGCGAATACGGTGAAGGGTCTTGTCTGAGCTGAGCTTCGGCCGTTTAGGATTGCTCGTTTAGTGATGTTGCCCGTTGGTTTTCAATTCCTCGACTAGCGCGGTCAGCCTCGCGATGCACCGCTTGGTTTTAATTGCGACCCCCTCGGGTCTTACGTAGCCCAACGCATCCATGGCGCGTGCTCACAAAGATGCTGCGCCGTCATCCAACGAGTGGGTCGCTCTCGTATTATTTTGATAAGATTCACGACATCAAGGCACCGGCGATCTCGACTTGATTTCCTCAACGAAGGCCGTCAGTCGCGCAATCCGACGCTCTATTTCCAGGATCTCGTGCGCCACCAGAAGATCCGTACGCGTCCGACGAGGACCGCCTTGTTTGAACGGGATATCTCGCGAAGCATGTGACCTTAAGTCTAGCTTTAAGGTCATCAGGCGATGCGGGTTGAGGTTTTAGGCGGGGTCGAGCGGCGGCGACG
>JAQGKA010000589.1 GCA_028290355.1 Tardiphaga sp.
CCGCGATGGTCGCATATCTTCGCGCCATAGCCGCGGCATTGCGCACCGGGACCGGTGCACCGGCGATCTGGCCGGTGCAGGTGGCGTTGCAGGCCTATGCGGGAGAGGTCGCCGCGCTGCGTCAGGAGGGGTTGACGCGCGGATTGCCCGGCGATGTCGCCGAACGTTTCTTCGCGCTGGGCTTTTCGCTGGAGCAGATGCGGCAGAATTTGAAGGATCTCGAGCGCTGCGTGGCGGAGTGGACCGAGGCTGTGCCGGCCGCGTCGGCCGAAGCGGACGCAGATGAGTCTACTATCGGCTCTTGAGCGTCTCCAGCGCATGCAGATGCAGCCGCTCGGGATCGCGCTCGCCGCGCGAGGCCTCGTCGAGGATGCTGGTCGAGAGCAGTTTCAGCGCGTCGGAAGGAATATGCAGCGGCAGCACGTCGAGGCAGCGATCCAGCGCCGCAGACATCGCGGCCACCGTCTCGGGACCGAAGGCGTGGCCGCCCTCGTCGTCCCACTGCGGCACCAGGCCGGGTGAGGGCTCTTGCGGGTTTTCCTGGCGATGGCGCTGGCCGAGACGCGCGGCTTCCGCCAGCACCCTCAGATAGATCAGGCCGGCCTCGCCGAGCGCGTCTTCATCGGACTGGCCGGATTTCGCCAGCGCGACGATTCGCGCGGCCAGCCGCCGGCGATTCTCGGGGGTGTCGGCGGCTTCGCCTTCGAGGGCGATGAAGGGTTGCCACGCGGCATCGAAGGCTCGCGCCAAAGCGGCTTTGGCTTCATCGCTGTGCGGGTCGATTTCGGTGGATGTCATGTCCGTTAACGGGCGGAGGCGGCAGGAGTTCCGGAACCCACCCTGCCGCGTCGAATTCAGCCGGCCGCCTGGCGCAGCATCGAGCGCACGATCAGCCGGTGAAACGGCATGATGACGGTGAGATAGACACGCCCGAGCAGGTTGTGGGTGAGCACGATTGTCGTCGCGGTGACGCGCTTGCCCTGGCCCGCGGCGGCGACATCGACCACGACGCGAAAATCGAGATGACTGTCGTCGAAGCCGGCGATCAGCCGCTGCGGCGTTTCGCTGATCACTGGAAACATCCCGATCCGATCGGCGGTGCCGTGCTTTGCCGCCTTCGACGTCGTCAGCCCGAACGGCGCCACGATGGCATCGCGCAAAGCCAGCAGCATCTGCGCCCAGCGCGGCGAGCGGCCGAGCATCCGTTCGGCGGCGCGGCGCGCATCGAGCGAGGCGTCATCGACGGTGACACCGAAAGCATCGATGAACTGCGCGCCGGCCAGCAGCGCATTGGCGTCGATGTTGGGCTGGACCATGAACACGTTCATCGCGGCCTCCGGGCAGTATTGATTGCTGCGGTTACACCGCTTTGCAGCATACACTTATCTTTTGCGTCCGGCGCGCGATCCTCCCTAAGATGCTGAAAAATAAAGGGAGGACGTTGCATGGCGTGTTTCAGGCTGAAACTGGCTTGTCTGGCGATCGGCATGTTGTCACTGGGCACGCCTGCGCTGGCGCAGGAGTATCCGTCGCGCCCGATCACCCTGATCGTGCCGTTCGCCGCCGGCGGCAGCTCCGACGTCAATGCGCGGCTGGTCGCCGAGCAGATGAGCCGGCATCTCGGCCAGCCCATCGTCATCGAGAACATCGGTGGCGCCGGCGGCGCGGTGGCGCTGGCGCGGGTCGCCCAGGCCGCGCCCGATGGCTACACCATCGTGCAAGGCAACAGCGGCACCAACACTGCGGTTTATCTGTTCACGCCCGACGTCAAATTCGCGCCATCGGATTTTGCTGGCATCGGGATGTTCAACAAGAGCTCCGCGGTGGTGGCGATCCGGAAGAATTTTCCGGCGCAGACGCTGGCCGAGTTCATCGCCCACGCCAAGCAGAATCCCGGCATTCTCAATATCGGCCACTCCGGCGTCGGCTCGCAGAACTATCTGTTCTGCAAGGCCTTCATCCAGGCCGCCGGCATCGATGTCACATTGGTCGGTTATCGTGGCGGCGGGCCGGCGCTGAACGACCTGATCGGCGGTCAGATCGACGGGCTCTGCGATTCCTCGGCGTCGGTCACGCCGGCGATCCAGAGCGGGCTGGTGCGCGGCATCGCGCTGGCGTCGAAAACCCGGCTGGCGCATCTGCCGGACTTGCCGACGGCAGCCGAGGCCGGTCTGCCGCAATTCGAGATCTCCGGCTGGTACGCGCTGTTCGCGCCGAAGGGCACGCCGAAGCCGATTATCGACAAGCTCAATGGCGCGATGCGGGCCGCCGTTGCCAGCAAGGACTATCAGAGGCGGCTCGACGATCTCGGCTCCTCGCCCGCCGACGATGCCGAGATGGCACCGGCCTATCTTGCGACATTCGTGCCGCAGGAAATCGAGAAATTTAGGAAAATGCTGGGCGACGCGAAGTGATGTGTTGCCGCGTTTCATGGCATAAGACTGCAGGATCAGTTTTGTCTTGGGGAGAATGCCTTGTCCTATGATCGTTCCACCGTCGAAACGGTGATTCAGCATTATTTCGATGGCCTTTATGAAGGCGACGCCGACAAGCTCGCCGCGATCTTTCATCCCACTGCGGATTTGCGCTGGGTCAGCAAGGGCGAGCTGCAGGTCTTGACGCTGCCGGACTGGATGGCGCTGGTCAAAAAGCGCGCGTCGGCAAAGGCCGAGGGCACGGCGCGCGAGGATTTCATCGTCACCATCGACCGCTCCGATGAAGCGACCGCCTTCGTCAAGGTTCGCTGCCAGCTGCCGCCGCGCTATTTCACCGACTATCTGGTGGCGATGAAGCTCAATGATGGCTGGCAGATCGTCTCGAAAGCCTATCGGTGCGATACGAGGGACTGAGGACTCTTTAGTTTAGTAACCCGGGTGGAGCGCAGCGAAGCCCGGGGCGGCCCTTTAAGTTGAGTTGAATCCCGGATTGCGCATCGCTGTATCCGGGCCGCGGCCTCTTCAGCGCTTGAAAATTCGGTGCCGTTTGCAAATAATGCAACCCGATCGTGTATTCGCGTGGGACTTAGTGAGGATATTCCAGCTGCGGTTGACCTAGATCAACAGCGGTATCGATCCGGCGGAGTATTCAGGGGCATGGCCTCGCCATCGCCCCTGGTTCCGCCGCTTCGGGGACCGCTGCCAACGAACAAAGGCACCTATCGATGATCGCCCAGCTCACCAAATCCGAGCGCCAACTCGCGCTCGTTATTCTGCTGGCTATTACCATCTGCGGGCTGGCGATGGGCATCGCCGGGCGCGACGATCCCCTCGGCGTCCACGGCGCCATCGTCATCCTCGCGGGACTCGCCGGCATTTTCGGCGTGATCTACGCCTATTACGAGCCGGAGCCCTCGGAGGCACGGCTGGCGCTGTACTACGACGATCCCAGCAAGGTCGGCATCATCCTGGCGATGGGTTGGGTGTTGATCGGCCTGTTCATCGGCGACTGGGTCGCCTGGCAGCTGGTGTTTCCCAATCTCACCTTCGATGCCGGCTGGTCGAGCTTCGGCCGGATCCGCCCGGCGCATACCAGCGCCGTGATCTTCGGCTTCGGCGGCAATGCGTTGATCGCGACCTCATTCTACGTGCTCCAGCGTACCTCGCGGGCGCGGTTGCCGGACCAGCTCAGCCCGTGGTTCGTGCTGCTCGGCTACAATCTGTTCTGCATCATCGCCGCCACCGGCTATCTGATGGGTGTCACCCAGTCGAAGGAATATGCCGAGCCGGAATGGTACGCCGACATCTGGCTGGTCGTGGTCTGGGTCGCCTATTTCATCATCTATCTGCGCACGCTGGTTCGCCGCAAGGAGCCGCACATCTATGTGTCGAACTGGTACTACATGGCCTTCATCCTGGTGGTGGCGATCCTGCATATCGTCAACAACCTTGCGGTGCCGGTGTCATGGGGCCATGCCAAGAGCTATTCGGCGTTCTCCGGCGTGCAGGATGCGATGACGCAATGGTGGTACGGCCACAATGCGGTGGCGTTCTTCCTGACCTCTGGCTTTCTCGGCATGATGTATTACTACATGCCGATCCGCGCCGGCCGGCCGATCTTCTCCTACCGGCTGTCGATCATCAGCTTCTGGGGCATCACCTTCATGTATATGTGGGCGGGCTCGCACCATCTGCACTACACGGCGCTGCCGCAGTGGGTGCAGACGCTCGGCATGACCTTTTCGATCATGCTGCTGGTGCCGTCCTGGGCCTCCGCCGGCAATGCACTGCTGACGCTGAACGGCGCCTGGCACAAGGTGCGTGACGACGCGACGTTGCGCTTCATGATGGTAGCCGCGGTGTTCTACGGTCTCTCCACCTTCGAGGGCTCGTTCATGGCGATCCGCTCGGTGAATTCGCTGTCGCACTACACCGACTGGACCGTCGGCCACGTCCACGCTGGCGCGCTCGGCTGGGTCGCGATGATCACCTTCGGCTCGATCTATGCCTCGGTGCCATGGTTGTGGAAGCGCGAGCGGATGTATTCCGACAGGCTCGTGGAGTGGCACTTCTGGCTCGCGCTGTCCGGCACCCTCGTCTACGTCTTCGCCATGTGGAATTCCGGCATCATCCAGGGGCTGATGTGGCGGACCTACACCGAGAGCGGCACGCTGGCCTATTCCTTCGTGGATTCCGTCGCTGCGATGCGCCCGTACTACATCGCACGCGCCATCGGCGGCCTGATGTTCCTGAGCGGCGCGGTGATCGGCTGTGTCAATATCTGGATGACCATCCGCGCGGCGCATCAGCCTGCCGATGAACGGTTGGCCGACCGGCCGGTGCCGCGCCCCGCGGGCGTGCCCGCTTTCCAGCCGGGAGAGTAAGTCATGAACATCTTCCGCCTTCACTACCGTCTTGAGCGCAAGACCATCGGGTTTTTGCTCGCCATCGTCGGCGTCGCCAGCATCGGCGGCGCGGTCGAGATCGCACCGCTCTTTACCATTCACCAGACCGTGGAGGATGCGCCGGACATGCGCGTCTACACGCCGTTGGAGATCGCCGGCCGCAACATCTACCTCCGCGAGGGTTGCTACGCCTGTCATTCGCAGATGATCCGCACCCTGCGAGACGAGGTCGAGCGCTACGGGCCGTATTCGCTCGCGGTCGAATCCAAATACGATCACCCCATGCTATGGGGCTCCAAGCGTACCGGTCCTGACCTTGCGCGGATGGGCAACAAATATTCCGACGAATGGCACGTCGCCCATATGACCGACCCGCGCGCGGTGGTGCCTGCATCGGTGATGCCGCCCTACGCCTATCTCGGCCGGGCGACGGCGCGGATCGACGACCTCGGCCTGCACCTGAAGGCGCTGCGCACGGTCGGCGTGCCCTATACCGACGAGATGATCGCCAATGCCACCGCCGACGCCTACGGCCAGGCCGCACCGGACACCCCGTTCGCGGAAGGTGTCACCAAGCGCTATGGCGAGGCCACGAATGTGCGTTCCTTTGACGGCAAGGTGGGCGATCCCACCGAACTCGATGCGCTGATCGCCTATCTGCAGATTCTGGGCAAGCTGACCGATGCGGCGCACAGACCGGTTGCGGCGGCGGGAGAGTGACGATGGAAAACGATCTGACTGTCTGGCTTTCGAAGTCGTTCGGCCTGTTCTACCTGATCGCGATGTCGATCGGCATCGTCGCCTATGCCTACTGGCCGTCGAACAAGAAGCAGTTCGACGACGCCGCGCAATCGATTCTCGGCAATGAGGACAGACCATGGCGGTAGAGGAACGCGATCCGTTTACCGGCTACCTGACCACCGGCCATGAGTGGAACGGCATCAAGGAGCTGAACACGCCGGTGCCCCGCGCGGTGTTCTTCTTTCTGATCGTCACCGCGCTATACGCGCTGGTGTACTGGATCCTGATGCCGGCGTGGCCGCTCGGGGTGACCTACACCAAGGGCCTGCTTGGCATCGACCAGCGCAAGGTCGTGGCTGAAAGCATCAAGGAAGCCGCTCTCGAGCGAAGCGTCTGGACCAAGCGGATCGAGACCGAGAGCTTCAAGGACATCCAGGCCGATCCGCGGCTGATGAATGTGGTGCGCCAGACCGGCGGCGCGCTGTTCGGCGACAATTGCGCCGCCTGCCACGGCCCGAAGGCCGAGGGCGGCAAGGGTTTTCCGACGCTGGTTTCCAGTTCATGGCTGTGGGGCGGCGATCCCGAGGCGATCGCGGAGACGATCCGCGTCGGCATCAATTCGCCGCACAAGGACACCCGCGTGTCGCAGATGATGGCCTTCGGCCGCGATAGCATCTTGAAGAAGGACGAGATCGACAATGTTGCCGATTATGTTCGCAGCCTGTCCGACCCCGCTGTCGCGAAGACCGTGACCGCAGCGAAGCTGGAGGCCGGCAAGGCGGTGTTCACGGCGAACTGCGTTGCCTGCCATGGTGACAATGCCGCGGGCAATCCAGAGCTCGGCGCCCCCAATCTCACCGACAAGTTCTGGCTCTATGGCGGCGATGCGCAGTCCGTGTTCACCACGGTGTGGGGCGGCCGACAGGGTCACATGCCGACCTGGGATGCCCGGCTGTCGCCGCTCGACCGCAAGATCCTGGCGCTGTATCTTGTCGACCGCAGGCATGCGACCCCATGACGGCAAGCCCGACGATGAAGCTCGTCAGTCCGAAGTCCGCGATGTGGCTGATGATATCGGCCGGGCTGCTGCTGGTGCTGCTGGCCAATGCGCATCTGGTCTATATGGCAGTGACGTCGCAGCCGGAATGCATCGACCATATCAAGCGCGGCGCTACTGTTGCCGAGTCCGGAAAATTCAGCGCGGCGTCCTCGTCATGCACGCCGCGATGACCAGCCGCGAAATTCGATCGAAGCGAGGCCGCCGATGACGATCCCAGCCGTTGTTCCTCCGCTGCCGCGCGCGGTCTCATGGGACCGCCACGTGGCGCCCGCCACCGCATTGAGCTGGCTGTCCGCCGGCTGGCGCGACTTCACCATCCAGCCCGCTGCCAGCCTCAGCTACGGTCTGCTGGTGTTCCTGATCTCCAGCGGCATCGTCGCCGGCCTGTTCGCCTTCGGCTGGGACTATATTTTGTTTCCGGCTTTCGCCGGTTTCATGGTGGTCGGCCCGGTGCTCGGCGTCGGCCTCTATGAGAAGAGCCGTCGCATCGCCGCCGGCGAGCGCGTCAGCCTGATCCGGATGATATTCGTCAAGCC
Source organism: Tardiphaga sp. (assembly GCA_028290355.1). Classification (GTDB taxonomy): domain Bacteria; phylum Pseudomonadota; class Alphaproteobacteria; order Rhizobiales; family Xanthobacteraceae; genus Tardiphaga. Next base: position 7,178 of record JAQGKA010000589.1, read on the forward strand.
GAAATCCGGTGGGCAATTGCTGTTCGCCGGCGTGATGCTGTGCCTCCTGATGCTGTTGTGGATGCGCGCCGCCGTCATCATCTACGCGCTGTTCTTCGGGCTGCGGCCGTTTCCCGGCCTCGACCATATCGCGCCGATGCTGTTCACGACCCAGGTCGGCTGGGCGATGCTGATCGTCGGCGGCGCAGTCGGCGGGCTGTTCGCTGCTTTCTCGTTTGCCATCAGCGTTTTCGCAGTACCGATGCTGCTCAACGAACGCGTCGACGCGCTGACTGCGATGGGCACCAGCATGGCGCTGGTCTGGGCCAATCTGCCGGTGATGCTGACATGGGCCGCGATCGTGCTGGCGCTGTTTCTGGTCAGCCTCGCCACGGGATTGCTCGGTATGATCGTCGCGTTTCCGGTGCTGGGCCATGGCACCTGGCACGCCTATCGCACCATGCGGCCCGGAGTTTAGCCCGGAGGTCGGAGTTCGCGATGAGTTGCTGCGGCTCAGGAGCAGAACTGGCACTGCTGGCGGCGCCTGACCCGCGCGCCGCCGACGCCGAAGTGCTGCTCTCCAGCCGCCTGATCGGCGGCGGGTTGCGGCAGACGGATCTGTCGGTGCCGACGATCCATTGCGGCGGCTGCATCCGCACCATCGAGCAGGCGATCGGCGCGCTCGAGGGCGTCATCTGGGCGCGAGTGAATCTGTCCACCAAGCGCGTCACCATCAAATGGCGTGCCGACGGCGCACCGCCGCCGTTTATCGCCACGCTGGAGCGCGTCGGCTATGAAGCGCATCTGTTCGAGGTCGACGCCGAGGCCAAGGACGCCGCGCTCTCCGAATTGATCCGCGCGCTGGCGTTGTCCGGCTTCGCGGCCAGCAACATCATGCTGCTGTCGGTGTCGGTGTGGTCCGGCGCCGAACCCGCGACGCGCGACCTGTTTCACGGATTGTCTGCATTGATAGCGCTGCCGGCGCTGGCCTATTCCGGCCGGATATTCTTTCGCTCCGCATGGCGCAGCCTGCGCCATGGCCGCACCAACATGGACGTGCCGATTTCGCTCGGTGTGCTGCTCGCCTTCGGCATGAGCCTGTACGAGACCGCGACCCATGGCCCGCATGCCTATTTCGACGCCGCGATCTCGCTGCTGTTCTTCCTGCTGATCGGCCGGACGCTGGATCACATGATGCGGGAGCGTGCCCGCCTTGCGGTGAAGGGCCTTGCGCGCCTCGCCGCGCGCGGTGCGCTGGTGCTGCAGGACGATGGTACGCAACTTTATCTGCCGGTCGGTGAGATCGCGCCGGGGATGTCGATCATGCTCGCCGCCGGTGAGCGGGTGCCGGTGGATGCGCGGGTAATAAAGGGTCTGTCCGAACTCGACGTCTCCCTCGTCACCGGCGAGAGCGTGCCGCAGCCGGCACTGCCCGGGGCGATGTTGCGCGCGGGAACGCTGAACCTGACGGGGCCGCTGACCATCGTCGCCACGGCGGCGGCCGGCGATTCGTTTCTGGCCGAGATGTTGCGGATGATGGAAGCGGCCGAGCAGGGCCGCTCGGTGTATCGCCGGATCGCCGATCGCGCTGCTGCGCTCTATGCGCCGGTGGTGCACCTCACCGCCGCGCTGACGCTGCTCGGCTGGCTGATCGCCACCGGCGACGTGCACCGCGCCATCACCATTGCGATTGCGGTGCTGATCGTCACCTGTCCCTGCGCGCTGGGGCTTGCGGTGCCGATGGTGCAGGTGGTCGCCGCGCGGCGGCTGTTCGAAAAAGGCATCATGGTGAAAGACGGCGGCGCGCTGGAGCGCCTCGCCGAGATCGATACGGTGGTGTTCGACAAGACGGGGACATTGACGCTGGGCAACCCGCGCGTCGTCGATGCGGATCGCATCGCCCCCGCGACGCTGGCGCTGGCCGGCGCGATCGCTGCGCATTCGAGGCATCCTTATTCGCGGGCGCTGGCCGCAACTGCGCCAGCGTCACCGCCGCGCATGTCGCTCGACGCGGTGTCCGAACATCCGGGATGCGGAATGGAAGCGCGTATTGGCTCCGTGACATATCGGCTCGGTCGGCCGGAATGGGCACTAACGGAGTGCGATGGTGCGTTGGTTGGCGACGCCTCCGTGGTGCTCTCGCAGGATGGCCAGCGTCTCGCCGACTTTCGTTTTGAGGATCGTCTGCGTGCCGGCGCGACCCAGGCCGTTACAGAGTTGAAGCGCGGCGGTTTTGATATCGACATTGTCTCCGGGGATCGCGAGCGCCCTGTGCATCAGCTGGCGTTGGAACTAGACGTACCGTATTTCGCCGGCGTATTGCCGGGCGGCAAGGCTGCGCATGTCGCGGCGCTGGCGTGCGCCGGCCGCAAGGTGCTGATGGTCGGCGACGGCCTCAACGATACGCCGGCACTGATGGCCGCGCATGCGTCAATGGCGCCGGCTTCCGCGGCCGATGTCGGCCGCAACGCCGCCGACCTCGTATTCCTGCGCGAAAACCTTTCGGCGGTACCGCAGGCGATTGCGGTAGCGCGCGAGGCCAGCCGTCTGGTCCGGCAAAATCTCGCGCTGGCGATAGCCTACAACATCATCGCGGTGCCGGTGGCGATCATGGGCCATGTGACGCCGCTGGTCGCCGCGGTGGCGATGTCCGGCTCGTCCATCGTCGTCGTCGCCAATGCGCTGCGGCTGCGTGGCCGCGGCGGGCTCGGGACGCGCCGCGCGGAGCGAGCAGCCAATCGGCCCGCCTCCACGATGCTGGAGGCCGCCGAATGATGGATTATTTCTATCTGATCCCGATCGCCATTGGCATCGGCCTCACCGCACTGGTGGCTTTCATGTGGTCGCTGAAATCAGGCCAGTACGAAGACCTCGACGGCGCCGCCGAACGCATCCTGCACGAAGACGACGCGCCACTGCCGCCGGGGCGGGGATGAGTTCACAACAATCGGTGTTGTGGTATGCTCCGGTCTGGCGATTGAGAAACCGAGCATGGGTATGAGACCGTCTGAATCCCTTCAAAAACATAGCCGGGAAGTCCGCGCGATCCTGTCGCGCTTCGGCGTGCTAAATCCGCGGGTATTCGGCTCTGTTTCGCGGGGGCAGGATACCGAGGCGAGTGATCTCGACATTCTTGTCGAGGCACCTGAAGGCACCACCTTCTTTGATCTTGCCAGGATCGAAAATGAACTCGCAGCCATCCTCGGGTGCCGGGTAGAGCTTTTAACGGCGGGATCTCTCGCCCCGGACGTAGCGAAGCGGGCCGAGGCCGACTTCATGCCGATGCCATGACGGGCAAGCGAACGGTCTCCGATTGGTTGTCCGACATCGTCGAATGGGGCAATCGCCTCGACAGACACTTGACCGGCGTCACGCGAGAGCAATTCCTCGGCAGCGAATTGCTTCAGGATGGCGCCTCGAAATGTGCCGAAGCAATTGGCGTCGCCGCCGGCGAACTGATCAAGCTCAATCCCGCCTTGGATGAAACTCATCCCGATCTGCAGCTGCGGCTGGCGTACATGTCGCGCAACAGGCTAAGCCACGGATACTACAGCCTTGATCGTGCGGTCCTCTGGAATACAGTCGCCGACGCAATCCCACGCACAGTCGCTGCCGCCCGAAAGCTGCTTCCCGGGCGGGACGCTTAAGCGAAGTTGCGGATCTCACATTTTTATTTTCGTATGCCGCAAGGTCAGCCCGCAGCTGCGACCGGCGTCAGTTCGATATTCGGCACCGCTTCGACCAGTTCGCGGGTGTAGGCGGTCTGCGGGTTGTCGAACAGCGCGTGGCTTTCGCCTTCCTCGACGATGGCGCCGTTGCGCAGCACGATGGTGCGCTGGCACATCATGCGGACCACGTTGAGGTCATGGCTGACGAACAGGAAGGCGAGGCCATCCTCGCGCCTGAGACGATCGAGTAGTTGCAGCACCACTGCCTGAACCGAAACGTCGAGCGCTGCGGTCGGCTCGTCGAGCACCAGCAGGCGCGGCCGGCAGGCGATGGCGCGGGCGATGCCGATGCGGGCCTTCTGGCCGCCGGACAATTGATGCGGAAAGCGCTCCAGCAGATCGGACGGCAGGCCGACGCGGCTGGCGCATTCGCGCACGCGCTGGCGCAACGCATCGCCATTGCGCATGCCGGCGAGACGCATCAGCGGATGCGCGATGCAGTCGAAGGCCGTGAAGCGCGGGTTGAGGCTTTCATTCGGATCCTGGAACACGATCTGGATGTCGCGACGCTGCGGTGCGCGGTGGAAATCCCGCGCCGGCAGATGGCCGATCGATTCGCCGTTGAAGTTGATGGTGCCCTCGCTCTGGTCGAGCAGCCGGCAGATCATCCGCGACGTCGTGCTCTTGCCGGAGCCGGATTCACCGACCAGCCCGACGCTCTCGCCGGCCGCCATCACCATCGAGAAACTCTTGAGTGCAACGGTCCCATCATCGAAGCGCTTGACGAGGTTTTTCACATCCAGCAACGGCGGCGTACCGTGCACAGGCGTCGGCAGTGGTGCCGCGGGAACGGCTGCCAGCAGGTTTTCTTCTCCCGTCACCAGGTCTTCGACCCGTGAGGTTGCGGTCGGCGACGCCGCGACCAGCCGCTTGGTGTAGGGATGGTTCGGCGCGCGAAACAGCGTCAGGGCCTCGGCCTGTTCCACCAGCTTGCCTTGCTCCATCACCACCACGCGGCGGCAATAGCGCGCCGCGAGGCCCAGATCATGGGTGATCAGGATCGTCGCCATGCCCCGCTCAGCAGCGATGTTCGCCAGCAGGTCCATCACCACCTTCTGGGTGGTGACGTCGAGCCCCGTCGTCGGCTCGTCGGCGATCAGCAGCGAGGGGTTGCTGGAAATCGCCATGGCAATCATCACGCGCTGGCACATGCCGCCCGAGAGTTCGTGCGGGTAGGCGCTCATGCGCTTTTCCGGATCGCGGATCTGCACGGCACGCAGCAGGTCGAGCGCCTCGCCGCGCGCGGCCTCGGCGGATATTTTCCGGTGCGCCAGGATGGCGTCAGCAATCTGCGCGCCGATGGCGCGGATCGGATTGAGCGCGCCGCGCGGGTTCTGGAAGATCATCGCCATCGCCGAGCCGTGCATCTCGCGCAGGCTCGCGTTCGACATCTTGGTAATCTCGCGGTCCCGGAACAGGATGCGGCCGGCGCTGATCTTTCCAGCGGGATCGAGCAGCCGCGTCACCGCGAAACCGGTCACGGATTTGCCAGAACCGCTCTCGCCGACGATGCCGAGCGTTTCGCCTGGCGCCAGCGACAGCGAAACCCCGCGCACCGCCTCCACAGGGCCGCGCCGGGTAGAGAACGTGACGTGAAGGTTATCGATCTGCAGCAGCGGTTTGGTCATGTGCGCTGACTCAAGTTCGCTGTCTTGGATCGAGGATATCGCGCAACCCGTCGCCGAGCAGGTTGAAGCACAGCACTGCGAGCATTAGCGCCAGACCCGGAAACGCCACCAGCCACCATTTGCCGGTGGAGATGAAGCGCGCGCCTTCCGCGACCATGATGCCCCATTCCGGCGTCGGCGCCTTGACGCCAAGCCCGATGAAGGAGAGCCCGGCGGCATTGATGATGGCCCAGCCGAGATTGAGCGACATCTGCACCACCATCGCCGGCAGCACGTTGGGCAGCAGGAAGCGCAGCACCACGGAGACGTGGCTTTCGCCGCTGGCGCGCGCGGCCTCGACCCAGCCGAGGTTGCGGCGGACATTCACCTCCGCCCGGGCGAAGCGAATGTAGAACGGCAGGTTGATGATGGCCGTGGCGATGACGATGTTCTCGACCCGGTTGCCGAGCGCGGCCACCATCGCCATCGCGAGCACGAACAGCGGGAAGGCCATCAGCACATCGACGAAGCGCCCGACCGCACGGTCGAGCCGGCCGCCGGAATAACCGCAGAGCGCGCCGATCACGGCACCGAGCACGAAGGAGATGCCGACGGCCGAGAGCGCAATCGCGAGATCGAGCTGGGCTGCGACGATGATGCGGCTGAACACGTCGCGGCCGAGCTGGTCGGTGCCGGCCCAATGCGCGGCGCTGGGCGGCATCAGCGCATGCGCCACGTCGGATGCGATCGGATCGTAAGGCACGATCCAGAGGCCGAAAATCGCCAGCACGGTCAGCAGCGCTGCGCCGACGGCGGCGATGCCGGTGATGGGGTTGCCGCGCAGGATAAAGGCGGCGTGTTGGAAGGTGGCGCTGCTCATCCGATGGAAATCCTGGGGTCGGCGATGCCATAGAGCACATCGACGACCAGATTGACGATGACGAAGACGAAGGCCATCAACAGGACAAAACCCTGCACTGGCGCATAGTCGGACGAGAGCAGCGCGTCGAGCGCGTAGGAGGCGACGCCGGGCCAGGAGAAGACTTTTTCGACCAGCACATTGGCGCCCAGCATCGTCGAGAACACGATGCCGGCGATGGTGATGACGGGCAGGATGGCGTTGCGCAGCGCGTAAGTGACGACGATCCGCCACCAGGACAGGCCGACCGAACGGGCGGTGCGGACGAAATCGCTGCCGAGCGAGGCCAGCATCGAGGCGCGGGTAATGCGCGCCAGCGGCGCGATGACGAACAGCGCCATGGTGCAGGCGGGCAGGATCAATTGCTTGAACGCTGCCCACCAACCGTCAAGATCGCCGGCCAGCAGGAAGTCGATCAGCAGGAATCCGGTTCGGGAAGGTGGCTGGCTGATGAAGATGTCGACCCGCCCGGTCGGGTCGGGTGCGACGCCCAACAGGTAGTAGAACACATAGATCAGCAGCAGTCCTGAAACGAAGGTTGGAATGCAAACGCCGAGCGCGCAGAACAGTCGCACGCCATGATCGATCAACGAGCCGGGCCTGAGCGCGGCGAGAATGCCGAGCGGGAGCGCCAGGACCAGTGCGATCAGCAGCGCCGAGAACGTCAATTCGAGCGAGGCCGGCAGCCGCTCTTTCAGATCCTTGGTGACGTTCTGGCCAGTCATCAGCGAGCGGCCGAGATTGCCGCGGCCAACATCGTAGAGGTAGAGCGCGAGTTGTTGCGGGACCGGCTTGTCCAGTCCCATCTGCTTGCGGATCGTCTCGATCTCTTCCTTGCCGGCATTGGGGCCGGAGGCAAAGAACACCGCGGGATCGCCGGGCAGCACGCGCATCAGCAGGAAGGTGAAAATCAGCACGCCGAACAGCGCGGGCAAGGACGAGGCAAAGCGCCGCGCCGCGCGTTTCGCAGTCGTAGCCAGCTTCATCAACACAGGTCGCCCGCCTTGAACTGTCGTGTGTCATCCGGGAGACCCTTGCATGGTTCTCCCGCGCACACCTTTAACATCCGAGGCGCCGCGAGACGGCGCCCCGGATGTTCATGTGATTGCTGGTCTATCACTTCCGGCTGAGGTCGCGGTAGTCGACCTGGCGGTGGAACTGGTAGGTATACCCTTCGATTGAGGAAGCCATCACGGCATCCTGGCTCGGCTGCCACAGCGGGATCTGCGGCATCTGATCGAAGTGGATCGCGTTGAGCAGTTTGCCGTCGGCTTCGTATTTGACCTTGTCGGCCTCGAAGCGGGCCTCCTGGGCGATGGCGGTCAGCTCGGGATTGTTGATCGAGCTGTAATTCCAGCGCTGATCGCCGGTATAGAAGTTGCGGTAGAAATAATCCGTCGAAGGCAGCCAGGCGACGACGCCCTCGGTGAAGAACGGCAGCTTCTTTTCGGTGATCTGCGTCGACATCTGCGCGTCGGGGAGCTTCTGGATATCGATCTTGATGCCGATCTTGGCGAGCGACTCCTTCAGCAGCGCGGCCATCGGCTCGGCGGTCGCGGCCTGGCCGACATTGAAGCTGAACGTGGTGGAGAACCCGTCCGGATACCCAGCGGCCTTCAGATAGGCCTTGGCCTTGTCGAGGTCGAGCTTGATCGGCTGCGGGATCGGGAACGCGCCGCTCGGCGGCTTGCCGTCCGACCAGGTTGCGCTAGTCAGCGGCGCGCCGCGCCCGAACAGTGCCGCCTTGAACATGTCGTCATAGGGCAGCGCATAGGCGATGGCGCGGCGCACGTCGACCTTGTCGAACGGCGCCATCTGGTTGTTCATCGAGACGAAGGTGATGGCATTGTATTGCGGCGTCGAGATCACCTGCAGCTTGCCCTTGGCCTCCAGCGATTGCGCGTCGCTGGCCTGCAGGTCGATGACGATATCGACATCGCCCTTCTCGACCAGATTGGCGCGCGTCGCCGCCTCAGGCACCGACTGCACGATCAGCCGCTTGAAGAATGCCTGCTTGCCGCCGGGACCGCGATTCCAGGCATCGTTGCGCTTCAGGATGACCTGCTCGCCGGGCTTGAAGGTCTCAATGATATAGGCGCCGCTGCCGGCGGTGTTTTCCTTGAGCCAGGCCTGCGCCCAGGGGTCTTCCTCGGTCACATGCGCCTTGGCGAGTTTCGAATTGATGATGATGGGATAGACCGTCGCGAGATTCGGCAACGCCAGCTTGTCGGGCTTGGGCAGCGTCACTTCGAAGGTCGCGGCGTCGATCACCTTGAACTGGCTGGCGTCGGTCAGCGAGCCGGTAAGCAGCTGCGCCTTGCCGAGGATTTTGGCGGTGACGGCGCGGTCGAGCGACCATTTCACGTCGTCGGCGGTGACCGGCGTGCCGTCCTGAAACTTGGCGTCCTTGCGCAGATGGAAGGTGATCTTCAATCCGTCCGGACTGACATCGTAGGATTCGGCCAGTTCGCCGCGGATGCTGTCGAGATCGAACACCCATTTACCGTTGAGCTGCTTGCGCCCGAAGGAGACGAGCCGGTCATAGGTGCTGAGGCTGACGGCGAATGCTTCACGAGTCGAACCGGGAATGTTGGGGTCGAGCGTATTGACCGAAGCACCCGTGACGTAGCGGAGCGTTTCCGCGCGCGTCTGTGCCCGCACGGGCCCGGCGGCAACCAAAAGTGCCAGCACGGCGGCCGCGCCGAGCATTTGCTTCGAATACGTGAGTCTCATTACTCTATCCTCTGAATTGAAGAATGTACCTGCGGAGGCCGCGCGCGCGAGGCGACGAACTATTCGATATCTAAAGCAATTAACGCGCCAATTTCTGCGCCAAAATCCTCCCCTGAGCCCCCGCCAACCAGCGCTTGGGCCTGATTGGTTCATTCGCCATCGGCCGCAGCTCATGGTTGCCTGGCGATGGATGCCTGCTTCACGTCATAGGCCTGGAACGAAGCCCAATGGCCTTCGATATCCGCGCAGAACAGTCCGCGCGTCAAGCCTTGCACCAGTTTCGGCACCGCCGTCGTCATCGCATTGATCGAGGATCCAGACGCCCCGAAGCTCATGGTGGCGGCGATGGCGAACAAATGGATATCGGAGATCCACGGGGTCTCGCCGGCCACGCGTTCGGTCAGTGCGTAATCGTCGGCGAGATAGGGGAATTGGCCGAGGCGCGCATTGCGTTCGTCTTTCGGCGGCTGGTAGCGGTCGGTCCAGGTGGCGATATTGCCGGCGCAGTTCTGCAATTCGCGCCGGCCTGCAAAGTCCATCTCGATGCCGGTGCCGCAGATCACCAGGTCGGCCTCATAGGTACCTGTTGGCGTGCGCAATTCCACCGTGTTGCCCACCTGTTGGGCAGACTCGATGGGCGAGCCCTCGTGCAGGTGGAAACCGGCGTGACGCGCGCAGCGGTCCCAGGTCGGCTGCGGAAATCCTTCGCGCATTTCCAGCACGGTCTTCATGAACCGCCAGCGCCAGACGTCGTCGAGATCGCTGAAATGGCGCAGGAAGCCGCGGAAGGTCAGCCAGTGATAGGGTTGCACCGTTTGCACTTCGGCGCGGCGGCACAGCAGGTGCACCTCGGCACCGGCTTCCAGCGCGGTCGCCGCATTGTCGAAGGCGGACGCGCCGGCGCCGATCACCACCACGCGCTTGCCGCGCAGCGCGGCAAAGTCGACGGCCTCGGCGCCGGTCACGCACAGCGACGACGGCAGATGGCGCAGCGACTCCGGTTTCATCCAGTCGCCCATGCCCTCCTGGCCGGTGGCCAGCACGATTTTTCGCGCATAGAGCGTCTCGACGCCGTCGGCGCCTTGCACGGTGGCGGCAAGCAGTCCGTTTGCCATCGGCGCAATGTCGATCACTTCACAGCCGTTGCGCACGGGGACGTCGACCACGCGCCTGAACCACAGCAGATAATCCGCCCAGTGGCCGCGCGGGATGCGATCGAGATTCTGCCAATGCTCCGCACCGAACGTCGCTTCATGCCAGGACTGATAGGTCAGGCTGGGCACATCGAGATCGGGGCCGGTGAAATGTTTCGGGCTGCGCAGCGTGGGCATCCGCGCATAGGTCAGCCACGGGCCTTCGCGGCCTTCCTCGGCCTTGTCCAGCACGAGAAAATTCGTCACCTGCGAACGCAGCAGGCCGAAGCCGATGGCGATGCCGGACTGGCCGGCGCCGACGATGAGCACGTCCAGGGCTGGTTTTCCATCCGGCCCCGATTTCGCCTTGAGCCATGGCGCATTCGGATGCGCGGTTTTGGTGAGATCGTCGCGGACCTGGGTCTCCAGATTAGCCAGCCTGTCGTTCATGCTGCGAGCCATCCACCATCGACGGGCAATACGGTGCCGGTCGTAAACGACGATGCATCGCTGGCGAGATACAGCGCGGCCTCGGCGACTTCCACGGCTTCGCCGAACCGCTTCATGGCGTGGCGGTTGCGCGACGCTTCGCGGATCGGATCGGGATCGGCGTGGCGCGCAAAACTGCGGCGCAGCAGCGGCGTGTCGATGGCGCCGGGCGCGATGGCATTGACGCGAATGCCGTCGGTGGCGAAGTCCACCGCCATGGTCCGGGTCAGGCTGAGAATCGCACCCTTGGAAGCGATATAGGCGCTGTTGCCCTTGCCGCCGGCGATGGCGAGTTGCGACGCCACGGTAATGATCGAGCCCTTGCCTTGCTGCTGCATCTGCGGCACCGCCGAACGCGCCCACAGCCAGGTGCCGCCGACATTGGTGCGGAACACCGCATCCCAGTCGGCGGGGTTCGTCGTCACCACCGTGCCGCCGCAGGAAAAGCCGGCCGATGTCATCAGCACATCGAGCCGGCCGCGCCGCGCCACGATCTCGTCCACGACAGACTGCGCGAAGTTGGAATCGGCGACGTCGCCGACATGCATCGATGCATCGCCGTTCGCGTCGCGGATCTCCGCCATGGTTTCCTGCAAGCCTGCTTCGTCGCGATCGACCAGCGCAACGAAGGCGCCTTCTTTCGCGAACAGCAGCGCGCTGGCGCGGCCGATGCCGGACCCGCCTCCTGTGACGATCGCCGTCCGTCCCTCGAGTCTCATGTCAGTTTCCTTCCTGATGCTGCGTCGACCAGATGTTCAGGTCTGCAGCGGAATCGGCGCAGCCAAATCGAGCGCGCCAGCCGAATTCCTGCTCCAGCCGCGCCACCGATAGCGGCGCGCGGTCGGCGTCGCTATGCAGGTCGATCGTCGGCGCTTCACCGGTCTCGGCCAGCCGGCAGATGAAGCCCGGATTCAGGGCTGCCAGTTCCTGGCCCCACTGCAGCGCCGACCATTCCGAACCGGTCGAGATGTTGTAGAGACTGTGCTTTGGTTTTGCCGCTTCGATCAGTAACGCCACGGCGTCTGCAGCATCCGGCGCATAGATCCAGTCCTTGACGCCCGGACGAGGCAGAACGGCATCCGTGCGTTCGCGGAGCGCGGCAAGGATCTGTATCTGCGGACTCAGCGTATCGCGTACCCCGGTCGCCCGTTCCCAGGGCCCGAACACGCCACTGAGGCGCACACTGATAATGTCGAATTGCCACAGCGCCGCGAGACGCGCCGCGACCTTTTCGGAAGCAAATTTGGTGATGGCATAGAGCGACACCGGATCGCAGGCCAGGTCTTCATCGAGCAGCGCATGTTGGAAGGCGGCCGCGCCATAAGCGCCGGCCGATGACAGATTGATCACGCGCTGGACGCCGCTGCGCCGCGCTGCCACCAGGATCGGCGTCTGCGCCAGCAGGTTGACGTTGAGGATGGTTTCTGGATCGGCGGCATCGCGCTCGGCGCTGGCGGTAATCGCGGCGCCCATGACGATCGCATCAAAGCCGGCAGCGATCACCTTCTCGACAGTGTGGCGGTCGAGGACGTCGCCCTGTATCACTTTCAGCCTGTCGCCATGGCGGTCGAAAGCCCGTTGCGCGGCCGGCGGCAAGCCTGCGCGGTCGAATAGAGTGACCGCGTGCCCGCGCGCCAGCAGCGCTTCCGCGATATTGAGCCCGACAAAGCCAGTGCCGCCGAAAACAAGGATGTTCATCTATCGATCCGGGAACCGCGGTGCCGGTCCTTCAGGCTCCTCTTTGGACCATCGCCCGCGATCTCGCCAAGCACGTTTTCAAGGCGCACGGCGCTCATGCTGCGGGCAGTGTCTGACGTCGACATTTGAAGAGGCGGGCAGGGCTATGGATTTGCCTCCGCTGCGATCTTCAATGTGGCGAGAACAGCGTCGCCGGTTTTTCGCGTATGCGCACTCAAGGAAGCCGCGAACCCTTGCGCGTCGCGTGCCCGGAACAGGGCCATAAAGGCTTCATGTTCCTTCACCGATTCGGTCCACCGTCCGGCATCGTAATTTGCGGTCGCGCGCGCGCGAAAGATATTGGCGTTCAGGGTCGTCCAGATGTTCAGGAGCGTCGGGTTTCCGGCCAGTTTGGTGATTTCGATATGAATTTCCTGGTTCAGCCGAAAATAAGCGGCGCGTGACGCCTCGCGGTGAAGCGCAACCAGTTGATCATGCATCGCGTCGAGTCGAGCGATATCTTCGTCGGTTGCCAAGTTCGCCGCCTGGACTCCGGCGACGCCATCCAGCGCAACCATGATTGCAAATATGTTTGCGATGTCGTCCCGATTGATCGGCGTGACGACAGGCGTCCGGTGGGATCGCAGTTCGATCAATCCTTCCGCTGCCAGAATCTTGAATGCCTCACGCAAGGGCGTGCGCGACACACCGAATGTCTCGCAAAGCATGCGTTCGGGCAAAGCGGCACCGGCCTGAAGCTCTCCGTCGACAATCATTTCCCGAACCTTGGCGACAAGCTGATCGTGAAGTGACATGCGTTCGAGCGGTCGCTTCGAATGGTCCGATGACAGCTTCAACCGGGTTGGCTTGAAGCGCGTGCGCAGCCGGGTTCGCGGGGCGACTTCATTCATGACCCAAGTCCCTTGAGAGCTTCGTTTGCCTCAAAACCATCTTCTCCGCCCAAAGATGCAGCAGCTTTCTTTTTTGAAGTATGGGTAATTCTTATTGATTTTGCAATATAAAACGACGATTGGATATCGTATTCAATGTGGCATGAGGCTTGCTATAGAGATCGCACCACAGTTCCTCGCCCGGAGAGTGCGACATGAAAAAAATTCTACTCGGCATCTTTATTGCTCTCGGCTTGGCCTCGACGGTCCCGTCAAGCGCCCGTGCCCAATCTGAGCCCGTCATCAAGCTGGGCTATGCAAAATGCGCGCATTGCACGCCCATGTCGCTCACCCCGCAATATGCGAAGGGTGTGCAAATCGAGGCCGTTGGCTTCAACACCGGCACGGATGCGCTGACCGCGCTCGTCTCGAAGAACATCGACGTCGCACAGGTCACATATCTTCATTATGCGATCGCCCTCGACAAGGGATTCGACGTCGTGGCGATCTCGGGGCAGGTCAACGGCGGCTCGGCGATGCTGGTCGGCAATGACCTCCCGATCGTTCCGAATGATTGGGCTTCCCTCAAGAAGGTCATTGCCGAGTACAAGGCCGCGGGCAAGCCGTTCCGCGTCGCCGCATCGCGCGGCAATGCGCAAGACATTCACATGCGCGGAGCATTTGCCAAGCAGGGTATCGATATCAACAAGGACGTGCAGTTCATCAATATTCCGAATCCGTCGGATCATCTGCAGGCCCTGCGCCGCGGTGAAATCGAACTGATCTGCACCGTCGAGCCGTTTGCCACGCAGATCCTTCAGAACAAGGCCGCGAAGATGTTCGGTCTTCCCTATGATCAAGCGGCCGGGAAACTCACAAACATTATTCTGACCCGGTCCGACGTCGTTAAGGACAAGCCCAAGCAGCTCGAAGACACGGTTCGTGCGATCGTGAAGGTTGACGAGTTCATCTCTGCGGACAAGGGCGCCCTGATCGACGTGATTTCCAAGGTCACGGGCCTCGATAAGGCCATTGCGACCGGCGCCGTCGACAACCTCGACCCGGATCCGAAAATGTACCGCGCGTCGGCGATCGCCATCGCGGCGATGATGCGCGACCTCAAATACATCAACTCGGATGTTTCCGCCGCGGTCGACAAGAATATGAACTACACGTTTCTCGAAGCCGCGACCGGCCGTCCAAAATCCGAACTGGGCTATTGAGAGCGGCCATGAACATCTCCCGGTTCAGAAGGCTTGATCGCTACATCGTGCCAGTGCTGATCCTTGCCGGCTGGGAGGCGTTCTCGCGGTCGGGCGCACTGCCCGCAGCCTTGCTGCCCGCTCCCTCCACCGTGGTCTGGGCATGGGCAGACTGGATATTTGGCACCGATGGCAACACCCAGACCTACAGCGGTCACTGGCTGCTCGACATGGCAGCAAGCTTTTCCCGCGTTCTCGCAGGCTTTGCCATCGCCACGGCGCTGGCCGTCTCGGCCGGCGTTGCCATCGGCTGGTCCCGCGCGACGGAGGTTATCATCGAGCCGACATTGCAGATATTGCGGCCCATCCCGCCGGTGTCGTGGATCCCGCTTGCGATCATCTGGTTCGGGATCGCGAACAAACCGGCGATTTTCCTGGTCTTTCTCGGTGCGTTCTTTCCGATCCTGCTCAACACCATTCACGGCGTCAAAAATTGCGATCGCAACCTGATTCGCGCCGGCGCCATGGTCGGCGGCGGCAATCGGCAGCTGCTGCGCTTCATCGTGTTACCCGCCGCGCTTCCCAGCATCTTTGCCGGCCTGCGGATCGGCATCGGCTCGGCCTGGATGCTGACGGTGACCGCCGAGATGGTCGCGGTGAAGAGCGGCCTCGGCTACGTGCTGTGGGATTCCTACTATTTTCTTCGCTACGACCTCGTTCTGGCAGCGATGGCCAGCATCGGACTGCTCGGCTTTCTCAGCGACCTCGCCATCCGGACCGTCATGGCCCGTGTCCTCCACTGGCAGCGGAACACCACGATCCAGAGGGGCGGGGAATAGCCATGGCGACGATCGAGATTTCCCATGTGTCCAAGATATTCAAGGACTCCAAACGCAAGGCTGACATCATCGCCCTCGATGACATCAATATTGAGGTGGCGAAGAACCAGTTTCTTTGCCTGCTTGGACCGAGCGGATGCGGAAAGTCCACTCTGCTGAACATGATTGCCGGATTTGAAAAGCCATCCGCCGGCACGGTGATGGTCGATGGCCAGCCGATCACGGCGCCCGGCTCGGATCGCGGTGTGGTGTTTCAGCAGGCCAATCTGATGCCCTGGCTGCCGATCTGGGAGAATGTCGGGTTTCATCTGCTGCTTCGCGGCGGCCAGAAAGCCGTCCGGCGGGCCACCGCGCAGCGCTATATCGACATGGTCGGCCTCACCGGATTTGAGAACCATTATCCGTCCGAGCTTTCAGGCGGAATGAACCAGCGCGTCGGCATCGCACGAGCGCTGCTGATGAACCCGCAGGTCATTCTGATGGACGAGCCGTTCGGCGCGCTCGACGAGCAAACCCGAATGGAGATGCAAAACGAACTCGTCCGGATCTGGCAGGAGCATCAAGGAACCATCGTTTTCGTCACGCACGGCATCGACGAGGCGCTGACGCTGGGGACACATGTCGCCGTGATGAGCGCCCGTCCGGGCCGCATCCGCGAAATCATCCCGCTCGATCTGCCGCGGCCCCGCGACATCACCAGTCCGCAATTCAACGAAATCAAACGTCACATCCTCGATCTGCTCCGTTCCGAGCGGGCGAAGTCCTCCCTCGAAACTGTGGATCACCCATGACCAAACGTGTCCTGCTTGGAATGCTCACCCCATCATCGAACACGGCGCTGGAGCCGATCACCACTGCCATGCTGGCCGAGCTGCCCGAGGTTTCGGCGCACTTCTCCCGCTTCAAGGTCACGGAGATCGCGTTGTCCAATACGGCGCTCGCCCAGTTCGATAACACGGAGATCCTCCGCGCCGCAGAATTGCTGGCCCATGCGAAGGTGGATGTGATCGGCTGGAACGGAACGTCGTCAGGCTGGCTCGGCTTTGAAGCCGACGTCCGCCTGTGCGAGCAGATCACCGCGGAAACAGGCATTCCCGCCACGACGTCAATGCTGGCACTCAACGAGATCCTTGAGCAAAGGAAAGTGACACGGCTGGGATACGTCACACCGTATCTCGATGAGGTTCAGGCCAGAATCCTGGAGAACTACACCAAATTGGGCGTCGCCTGTCAGGGCGAGCGCCATCTCGGCCTGCAGGACAATTTCTCGTTTTCCGAGGTGCCGGTCGCGCAGCTGGAGGATATGACCCGCGATGTGGCAAAGGAAAAGCCCGACGCGATCACGGTCATCTGCACGAATTTGCGGGTCGCACCATCGGTGGCGAAACTCGAGCGTGAAACCGGGATTCCGGTCTATGACACCATCGCCACCGTCGTCTGGAAATGCCTCAAACTCGCGGGTGTCGATACCAGGCGCGTCACTCATTGGGGATCGTTGTTTCAGCAGGTCTAGCTTCGCTTTCCGGCATGCCACATTCTTAACTGCAGAGGTCTAGGCCATGGCCGCTTTCGACACCGTCATTCGTCACGGCACCATCGCGACAGCCAGCGAAACCTACAAGGCCGATGTCGGGATCAAGAATGGCCGGATCGTCGCCATCGGCGAGTCCTTGACGGACGCTGACGACATCGTCGATGCCACCGGCCTGCTCGTGCTTCCCGGCGGCATCGACAGCCACGTCCACATTTCGCAGCCGTCCGGACCGGGCATCGTGATGGCGGACGATTTCGTCAGCGCGACCCGGGCCGCAGCCTTCGGCGGCAACACGTTCGTGATGCCGTATTGTCTGCAGGCCAAGGGGCAGCCTTTGCGGGAGGCCTTGAAGGATTATCACGCGCTGGCAGAACAAAACTGCCACGTCGATCATTCCTTTCACCTCATCATTGCAGACCCGACGGAAAACGTCCTCGGCCAGGAACTGCCGGCCTTGATCGCGGACGGCTATACCTCGCTCAAGATATTCATGACTTATGCCGATCTGGCACTGAGCGACTTTCAGATCCTCGACGTTCTCTCGGTGGCGCGGGAGTCCGGCGCTTTGGTGCAGGTCCACGCGGAAAACTACGATGCGATCAGGTTTCTGGTCGATCGGCTGGAACGCGCTGGAGATGTCGGGCCCTATTTTCATGCCAAATCGCGCCCCATTGCTGTCGAACGCGAGGCCACGTACCGCGCCATCTCACTGGCGGAGTTGATCGATGTACCGATTGTGGTCGTTCACGTCTCCAACCGCGAATCCATGGAGGAAATCAGGCGCGCGCAGATGCGTGGTCTGAAAATCCATGGCGAAACCTGTCCGCAATATCTGGTCCTGACCGAAGAGGATCTGAAAGACTTGGGCATGGAGGGTGCCAAGTATGTCTGCTCGCCGCCGCCGCGGGACCTCGCGAGTCAGCAGGCCTGCTGGGAAGGCCTGCAGCAGGGCGTCTTCACGCTGTTCTCCTCCGATCACTGTCCATTTCGCTATGACGATGAAGCCGGCAAGCTCACCCCGAACGCGCGAACCAGCTTTCGCTGGATTCCCAACGGGATTCCCGGGATCGAGACGCGCCTTCCGATTCTGTTTTCCGAAGGCGTCAGCAAGGGGCGCATCACGCTGAACCAGTTCGTCGCGCTGACGGCCACCAACCACGCTAAAACCTACGGACTGGCGGGCAAGGGTTCGATCGCTATCGGCTATGACGCCGACATCGCGCTGTGGGATCCCTCGCGCACCGCAACGCTGTCGCAAGCCGACCTGCACCATGGCGCGGATTACACGCCTTACGAAGGCCTGGAAATTACCGGCTGGCCAGTCGCCACGATGCTGCGCGGGCGCTTCGTCATACGCGATGGAAAACTCGTCGGCAGCAAGGATGACGGGCGCTATGTCAGCCGCGGGCGGCCATTGGCGAGCTATTCGGCTGCCAATCCCGCCCGCCAGTGATCACACATCCACATTCGCACTCAGCGAATTGTCCTGGATGAATTCACGGCGTGGCTCGACCACGTCGCCCATCAGCTTGGTGAAGATGTCGTCGGCCTCGTCGACTTCCTTGATCTTGACCTGCAGCAGCGAGCGTTCGTTGGTGTCCAGTGTGGTCTCCCACAACTGGCCCGGGTTCATCTCGCCGAGGCCTTTGTAGCGCTGTAGCGCGACGCCCTTGCGGCCGGCGTCGGTGACCGCTTCGAACAGGGTGACAGGCCCGTGGATCGGGAATTCCAGGTCCTTGCGGCGCAGGATGCCGGGCTTCGGATAGGCCTCCTGCAGGTTGGCGGCGTACTCGTCGAGCTTGCGGGCGTCGGCGGAGCCGAGCAGGGCGTCGTCGATCATCGCGACGTCCTTGACGCCGCGGATGGTGCGCTCGAAGAAGAAGCCCTCGCCCTCGCGGAACGAGCCGACCCAGCCGCGCTCGACCTCGTCGGCCAGCGCATCGAGGCGTCGCGCGATATAGCCGGCGGCCTCGTTGGCGGTGGCGAGATCGCTGGTAACGGCGGGATTCAGCACGCCTGCGATCGCCGCCTGCTCCACCACCTTGCGGTTATAGCGGGTGTGCAGATTGTGCAGCGTGCCGCGGATGTTGCGAGCATCTTCCACCAGCGCCAGCAGATCGCGACCGTTGCGGTCTTCGCCCGAGGCGAGCTTGAAGACACAGTCGTCGAGCCCGGTTTCGATCAGGTAGTCTTCCAGCGCGCGCTCATCTTTCAGATACTGCTCGGACTTGCCGCGCGTCACCTTGTAGAGCGGCGGCTGCGCGATATAGAGGAAGCCGCCCTCGATCAGCGCCGGCATCTGCCGGAAGAAGAACGTCAGCAAGAGCGTGCGGATATGAGCGCCGTCGACGTCGGCGTCGGTCATCAGAATGATTTTGTGGTAGCGCAGTTTCGTGAGATCGAAATCGTCGCGG
>JAQGKA010000160.1 GCA_028290355.1 Tardiphaga sp.
TGTTCGGCCCGGCTGGTATCGTCGATGCCGTCAATCGTATTCGCGGCCCCTTCAACGTCTCGGCACCGGCGATGCTCGCCGCGGTCGCCGCGATCGAGGACCACGAGCATGTCCAGATGTCGCGCACGTTCACGGAGACATGGCGCAACTGGCTGACCGAGGAGATCACCAAGCTTGGCATCAAGATAACGCCGAGCGTGGCGAATTTCATCCTGATGCATTTTCCGACCACCAAGGGCAAGACTGCAGCCGACGCCGACGCGTTCCTGACCAGCCGCGGTCTGGTGCTGCGCGCCGTCACCAATTACGGTCTGCCGAATTCGCTGCGCATGACCATCGGCACCGAGGAGGCCAACCGCCTCGTGGTCGAGACCCTGCGCGAATTCGTGGGCCAGAAATGAGCGCTGCGCCGCCATTCAAGCGCATCGCGCTGATCGGGCTTGGCCTGATCGGCTCGTCGCTGGCACGTGGCATCCAGCAACTCGGCCTCGCCGGGGAACTGGTCGCTACCGACAATTCGCCGGAAGTGCGTGCCCGCGCGGTCGAGATCAAGCTTGCCGACCGCATCGCCGATGACAATGCCAGCGCGGTGAAGGATGCCGATCTGGTGATCGCCTGCGTGCCGGTCGGCGTGTCAGGCGAAGTCGCCAAAAGCATCGCCACGCATCTGATGCCCGGCGCGATCGTCTCCGACGTCGGCTCGGTCAAGGCCTCGGTGCTGCGCGCGATGGCGGAGCATCTGCCGGATAACATCCACTTCATCCCAGCGCATCCGGTCGCCGGCACGGAAAATTCCGGGCCGGAT
The DNA here is from genome assembly GCA_028290355.1 of Tardiphaga sp. GTDB lineage: Bacteria > Pseudomonadota > Alphaproteobacteria > Rhizobiales > Xanthobacteraceae > Tardiphaga. The sequence goes on from JAQGKA010000160.1 coordinate 806, forward strand.
TCCGGCTTCGCCGAACTGTTCATGAACCGCTGGTGCATCCTGACGCCGCCGGAAGGCGCGGATACGGCCGCGGTCGAGAAGCTGGCGCGGTTCTGGGGCGCACTCGGCGCCAATGTCGAGATCATGCAGGCCGAGCACCATGACCTGGTGCTCGCGGTCACCAGCCATCTGCCGCATCTGATCGCTTATACAATCGTAGGCACAGCCGACGAGTTCGAGGACGTGACTCGCTCGGAGGTGCTGAAGTTCTCCGCCGGCGGTTTTCGCGATTTCACCCGCATCGCGGCTTCGGACCCGACCATGTGGCGCGACGTGTTTCTCGCCAACAAGGACGCGGTGCTGGAAATGCTCGGCGCCTTCCAGGAAGACCTCTCTAAGCTCACCCGCGCGATCCGCCGCGGCGATGGCGAAGCACTGTTCGACCACTTCACCCGCACCCGCGCCATCCGCCGCGGCATCGTCAGCATCGGTCAGGACGAAGCAGCCCCGGATTTCGGCCGCAAGCATGCCGCGCTGACGAAGAAGGCGGAGTGATTAGAGCGGCTGCACTCTCAGCGCCGTCATCCTGAGGCTCTCGCCGACTTTGGCGAGCTTCGAAGGATGCGGACACGAGCGCAAGCGGCCCATCCTTCGAGGCCGTCGCAAGAGCGACGGCGCCTCAGGATGACGTTGAGTTTGTAGCGAGCTTCTGCCTCAGAACAACGGCGGGATCTGCGCGACTTTCAGCGATCCGAGCAGCACCGCACCGTCGACGAACTTCAGCGGGAACGAGCGCGCCTTCCTGCCTTCCAGCGTGGCTTCGGTGCCGAGCGAGTTGATGCCGGCGGCGACGCCGACATTGGCGTTTTGCCGCGCCAGCTTGCCGAGGCCGGGAATCGCGCGATCGAGCGCACCGAGCAGGTTGTTGACGTCCTGGCTCTTCACGCCGGGCGCAAATCGGTCCAGCGCCGCCTGCGGCACGCCCATCTCCAGCAGCTTGTCGATGCCCAGCGCCGGAATCACTTTTTCCAGACCGGCCACCGTCATCTGCAATTCGCCATCGAGATTGCCCGATGCGGTGAGGCCCAGCGAGCCCGTCGCCAATGAAATCACGTCGCCCTGCTGAACCCGCGACTGCACGATCTCAACGCGGCCGCCGGCGGCCTGGATTTCGCGAAACCGTTCCGGCCAGGGCTTTGGCGAAAAGTCCTTGAGGCCGCTGAGCAACGTCCTGATATCAGCGTCGAAGGGGACTTCGAGCAGCGGGTGGACACCCTGGATGCTGCCGCCGGTGAGCTGCAGCACGGATTCGATCACGGGCTTTTCGGGCGTCGAACTCTCAGCGATGCGGCCGTGCAGTTCGATGTGCTTGGCACGCATGGTGGGCGCCTGCACCGAGCCGACAATGCGATCCAACGAGGCGTCGTCGAACACGATGTCGGCGCTGTCAGGGGGGCCTGGCAGGCCGACGATGCTGCTGCGCGCCGTGCTCCAGTTCACCACCATTGCGGGCTGACCGCGATCCGACGGGATCGCCGGCGCCTTGAATTCGGCGATCAGCAGTCTGGGACTATAGATCTGCGCCACCACCAGGATTTCGCCGAGCTTGGCGGTGATCGGCGCCTGCGTCGCGGCCTGGCCGGCGGTCTGCGACAACAGCGCCACGCTGACACCGCTACAGCGGACCTCGAGCCGGAACGGGAAGCCCGCCACCGAGCGATTGGCGCAATCGTAAATCCGCCCGGCCGCGGCCTCGCGGGCGCGCCACACATCGACGGTCTCGTCCACCTTGGACGCGGCAAAGAACCAGAACGCGCTCCACGCCGCCGCCAGGACGACAACGAGGACGGGCATGATGAAAACGGGCCAGAGCCGGCGCCGGCGGGTCGACAGGACAAAATCGGACATGGCGGGACGTAGACTCCATAAATTTGTCAAATCAGCGATGGCCGGGGCTTATTGACCGGCCGCAGGCCCGCCTTACCGGGAAACCGCGTCGCGTGCGCGGCCGGTTTCTGCTAGGTCGGGCATCATGCCCGCGCAAATCACCTCCGAATCAGAGACCGAAGGCGACCTTTGGGTGTTCGGCTATGGCTCGCTGATGTGGCGGCCCGGCTTCGACTTCGTCGAACAGGCGCCGGCGCGGCTGATCGGCGAGCACCGGGCGCTGTGCGTGTATTCTTTTGACCACCGCGGCACCCCGGAAAAGCCCGGCCTGGTGCTCGGCCTCGACCGCGGCGGCGCCTGCCGCGGCATCGCCTTC
>JAQGKA010000165.1 GCA_028290355.1 Tardiphaga sp.
TCATGCCGCCGCGCGTGGTGAGAATGCCTTCAGCGGCGTGCATGCCGTGAATGTCTTCCGGGCTGGTCTCGACGCGCACCAGAATGACGTTGCGGCCATCGGCCTGCAGCTTCGCGGCTTCGTCCGAGGAGAACACGATCTCGCCAGACGCAGCACCCGGCGATGCCGGCAAGCCGGTGGCGATCACGTCGCGATTGGCTGACGGATCGATGGTCGGGTGCAGCAACTGATCGAGCGATGCCGGATCGATCCGCGACACCGCGTCCTTCTGCGAGATCACGCCTTCATTGGCGAGTTCGACCGCAATGCGGATCGAGGCCTTCGCGGTGCGCTTGCCGTTGCGGGTCTGCAGCATCCAGAGCCGGCCCTGCTCGACCGTGAACTCCATGTCCTGCATGTCGCGGTAGTGCTTTTCCAGCTGCTTGTAGATCCGCGTCAATTCGTTGAACGCTTCCGGCATCGCGGCTTCCATCGAGGCCTTGTCGGAGCCGGATTCCTTGCGCGCATATTCGGTGATGTCCTGCGGCGTGCGGATGCCCGCCACCACGTCTTCGCCCTGCGCGTTGATCAGGAATTCGCCGTACAGCTTGCTCTCGCCGGTGGAGGGATTGCGCGTGAACGCAACACCGGTGGCCGAGGTCTCGCCCATGTTGCCAAACACCATGGCCTGCACGCTGACCGCGGTGCCCCAGGATTCCGGAATGTCGTGCAGGCGGCGATAAGTCACCGCGCGGGCGTTCATCCAGGATGAGAACACCGCGCCGACCGCGCCCCACAGCTGGGCATGCGGATCCTGCGGGAAATCCTGGCCGGTTTCGCGCGCGACGGCATCCTTGTACTTGGCGACCAGCGCCACCCAGTCGTCACCGTCGAGATCGGTGTCTAGCGAGTAGCCCTTGCTGTCCTTGTAGGTGTCGAGAATGTCTTCGAAGTGATGATGCTCGAAACCGAGCACCACGTCGGAATACATGGTGATGAAGCGGCGATAGCTGTCATAGGCGAAGCGCTTGTCGCCGGACAATTCCGCCAGCGCTTCCACGGTGGTGTCGTTGAGGCCGAGGTTGAGTACGGTGTCCATCATGCCCGGCATGGAGGCACGGGCGCCGGAGCGCACCGAGACCAGCAGCGGATTCTTCGGATCGCCAAAGCCCTTGCCGGTGATCTTGCCGACCATGGTCAGCGCCTTCTCGACCTGGGACTGCAGATCCTTCGGATAGGTTTTGCCGTGGGCGTAGAAGTAGGTGCAGACCGAGGTCGGAATCGTGAAGCCCGGAGGCACCGGCAGGCCGAGATTGGCCATCTCGGCGAGGTTGGCGCCCTTTCCGCCGAGCAGATCGCGCAGGCCCGCTTTGCCTTCGGCCTTGCCGTCGCCAAAGCTGTAGACCCACTTGCCGGCCTTGATCGCATCATTGACCGGCTTGGCGGCCACTTTGCTGACAACCGTCTTCTTCGGCGCGAGCTTCTTGGCCGCCACCTTTGGAGCCACCTTGGCGGCAGGCTTCGCCTTCGCCGCGGGCTTGGCCTTGGCTGCCGGTTTCGCTGGAGCCTTCTTCAGCGCCTTGCGGGCATTAGCCGGCGGGGCGGCCTTGGCCCGGACAGGCGGCTTCGACTTCGCAGAGGTTTTCTTGGTCTTCGATGCGGTTTTGGCCATGGTTTACAATCAATCCGCGAGAGGAAACGACAGAAAAGTTGCCGCCTTACACCACGTTTGGGCGGGCTGGCGCAAGTTGCGGGGGATTTTGGGCGGTTCTGAGATGTGCAGCATCCGAAGCACGCCGAGGCCGGCCAGACCGACGAAAATAAGGTAGATCGCGACGATCAGATTCAGCAGCCGCGGCATCAGGAGGATGAGAATGCCCGCAATAAGGGCAACAATCGGCTGGATGTGGGCTGCCGTGAGGACCATGCAATGTCTCCGTTGGGGATCTGAGGGGAATGGCGAATCGCGGCCGGGATTTTACCCTGCGAGCGGGTTCCACGATATGACGCATGGGGGATCAATGGGTTCCCGTCTCAGCGCGTGCAATGCATCAAATTGCAGCATGGCGCGGCGACAAATCCCGGAACGATCGCGGACGCGATGCATTGGGAGGTCGGCTGGACGGCCAGCAATCCGGCGCAAGCCGGGGCGCATTCTCGAAGGAGATGACCATGCGAAACAAACTATTTGCGATCGCCGCCTTGGCGGGCGCCCTGGGCGCTCCACTGGCGGCGCAGGCGCAGAGCGAAATGACCGTGGGCGTTGGCCGCGCGCCGGTGATCGTCAATGAGGTCGATGCAGATGGCATCGCCGTCGAACGCCGCCCGGCGTTCCGCGAATATGTGGTTCGTGAACGCGTGCCCACCTACACCGTGCCGGACCGCATCGTTGTTGGCGCGACATTGCCCGACGCCGGCGTGACCTATTACGACGTGCCGCAGAGCTATGCCTCCACGCCCTATCGCTACACCGTGGTCAACGGCCAGACCGTGCTCGTCGAGCCGCGCTCGCGCCGCATCGTTCAGGTGATCGACTAACCCCGAAGATTCGGCCCGTACAGGCGCAACCATGCGACTGAACGAAGAAAGCCCCGTCCGGACATCCCCGCCGGACGGGGTTTCTATGCGTTCTTCAGCATCGACAGCAGCGATGTTGTCGTTTTGTAGCTCTGTACTGCGTTATCGCGGAACGCCGGCGTCCAGTTCGACGCCTGCCGCTCTTCGTCGCTCATCGCCGAATAGGTGTTGAGAATGCCGAGGCTGAGCTGGGTCGGGTCGCCGCTGCTCGGGCTCTGCTTCAGCGCCTCGAGGATGCTGGCGCGGTTGCGGGAATTCAATTCCTGCTTGGCGGCGAAGGTCTCCTGACCTGAGAACAGCCCATCCTGATTCAGCGAAATGGCCGAGAGCGAGCGATTGTCGATGGCCGACAGGTCGGCAAGCTGGCCGGTCTTGCGGCCGGTATCGAACACCAGCTCCTTGCCGTTGGCTGTAGCGGCCTTGGCCTGCGTATCGAGCGCCGCGCGCGCGTCCTTGGCGACGCTGGAAAAGCTCTGCGTCGGCGTGGTGCTGCCCGATGAACCCTGCGCGAGGTAGATCGCCACCGGGTCGTTGGCGATTCCCGACGGCGCCTTGGTCGGATCCTGCTGGGTCGCCTGGACGCCGCTGACCACCGCAGCACGCTGCGCCGCCCAGGAGGTCGTGGCCTTCTCCTCGCCGCTGGCGCCATCGAGATAGGTCAGGGCCGCCTTGTAAATGCCACTGAAATCGCCGGTCAGCTGCGCGGTGGATGTCGCCGGTGCCAGGGCATTGTTGAAGCGGCTGGTGAGCTCGGTACTGGCGACCTTCTGTTCGTCAGGCGTGAACTTGCCGCCATTGTTGCTCGCGATCGCGAACAGCGAGCGGCGATCGAGCGACGCAAAATCGACCGTCGTCTTGCCGTCGTCGCCGATCGGACCGGTGACCTTCGCGTCGGCGTAAAAGCCGTCGAGCGTCGTGCGCGCAGCGGCCGACACCGTTGTGAAATCCGGCAGCGCTGAGGCATTGGCCAGCTGCGCCTTGGCGGCATCCGACAGCGTCAGGTTGGTCGCCGCATTCGAAGCGGGCGAGGAGTCGTCGTTGGAGGCGAGCGCATTCGCCAGCGACGGCTGCGTCGCCGCCGCGCGGGCATAGGCGGAGCCCGCATAGGGATTGGTAAGGCCGGTATTGACCGAGGTCATGAGAGTCCCTGTTGGCCGGGAGCTAGACGGTTAAGGAACCGTTACCGGAGGGGACCATTTCAGCTCGTGGTTAACGAGAGGTAAATGTTTCTGAGGGTGTCTGAATATTTCTGAGGAAGCAGGTGTGAGCGGCCCACATCGCACTCCGCCCTCATGGTGAGGAGCGCGCCACTTGCGCGCGTCTCGAACCATGAGATGGGATGGGCCGGCGCTTGCGGCCATCCTTCGAGACGCGGTCGAAGATGACCGCTCCTCAGGAAGAGGGGAGCCGCGTGCGGCACTCTTAGATTCTTCCCGCTTAATCCTGGATCTTCGAGAAATCCGCCACCGCACGCGTCGCCGCGCGGATTTCGTTCAGCAGCTTCAGGCGGTTTTCGCGCACGGCCGCGTCGTCGTCATTGACCTTCACCTTGTCGAAGAACGCATCGACCGCCGGCCGCAGCTTGGCCATCGCGGTCATCGCGCCGGCGAAGTCTTCCTTCGCCACCGCCGCGCCGGCTTCCGGGCCGACCTCAGCCATCGCCTTGGCCAGCGCCTTCTCTTCATCGAGCTTGAACAGCGCAGCATCCGGCGCGCCGTCATAAGCGCGCTTGTCCTTCTTCTCTTCGATGCCGAGAATGTTCGACGCCCGCTTGACGCCGGCGCGCAGATTCTTGCCGTCGTCGGTGTCGAAGAATTTTGCGAGCGCCTCGACGCGACGGACCACCATCAGCAGATCGTCTTGGCCGCCGAGCGAGAACACGGCATCGACAAGATCGTGACGGGCGCCCTGCTCGCGGAGCTGGCCTTTGAGACGGTCAACGAAGAAATTCAACAGGTCAAAGCTATTCACTCGAACTTGTCGGCCATTCCACAATTGAGTCGTGTGCGCATTTGCAATGACTGAGAAGCCGCCCGAAACTTTTGCCTTTGCCTGCGCCATACGCATTTTCGTCTCGTCGAGAACCGACGAATGAAAATCAGAGACGGACACAAGATTCAATCGAATTTTGTTTTCGACTAGTAGTCTGATTACACCCAGCGCAGCCCTGCGCAGTGCAAACGGATCTTTCGAACCCGTCGGCTTCTCGTCGATCGCCCAGAATCCGACCAGCGTATCGATCTTGTCCGCAAGTGCGACTGCAATCGAAACCGGATCGGTCGGCACACGATCGGCCGGGCCCTGCGGCTTGTAGTGATCCTCGCTCGCCGCAGCGACACTCGCGTCTTCGCCCTGCGCCAGCGCGTAGTATTTACCCATCAAGCCTTGCAGTTCGGGGAATTCGCCGACCACCTCGGTGACCAGATCGGCCTTCGCCAGCTGCGCGGCGCGCTTTGTCTTCTCGACATCGGCACCGACCAATGGCGCAATCTCCGCGGCCAGCCGCACGATGCGGGCGATGCGTTCGGCCTGTGTCCCGAGCTTCTCGTGAAACACGATGTTCTCGAATTTCGGCAGCCGGTCTTCGAGCTTCGTCTTCAGATCGGTCTCGTAGAAGAACTTCGCATCCGACAGGCGCGCGCGGATCACGCGCTCGTTGCCGGCGACGATCGCGAGACCCCCGTCGGAGGCCTCGATATTGGCCGTGAGGATGAACTTGTTGGTCAGCTTGCCCGTCTTGGGATCGCTGACGACAAAGCACTTCTGATTATTGCGGATGGTGGCGCGGATCACCTCGCCGGGGATCGACAGGAATTCCGCATCGAACGAGCCCATCAGCACGATCGGCCATTCGACCAGGCCGGAGACCTCGTCGAGCAGCACGGGGTCCTCGACCAGCTCAAAGCCCTGCGCGAAGGCCAGCTCCTTGGCGTCGGCCAGAATGATGTCCTTGCGACGCTGCGGATCGAGCACGACTTTCGCCGCCTGCAGTTTTGCTTCGTAATCCTCGAAGCGGCGCACGGAGATCTCGGCGGGCGCCATGAAACGGTGGCCGCGCGTGGTCTGGCCCGAGGTGATGCCGTTGAGTTCGAACGGCACCACTTCGGGCTCTTCGGTCTCGAGGCCGAAGGTCGCGACGATGGAATGCAGCGGCCGCACCCATGTCAGCGACGTCGGCTTGGCCGAGCGCTCGCCCCAGCGCATCGATTTCGGCCAGGGGAAGGTACGGATGATCATCGGCAGGATCTCGGCGAGCACGTCGAGCGTCGGCTTGCCGGGCTTCTCCGTCAGCGCGATGTAGAAATCGCCCTTGGGGTCGCGCTGGATCTTGGCTTCGTCGAGCGAGGCGAGGCCCGTGGCTTTCAGAAAGCCCTGGATCGCCGCCTCGGCGCCGCCGACGCGCGGGCCCTTGCGCTCCTGCTTCAGGTCGGACTGCCGTGCGGGAATGCCGTGCACCGTCAGCGTCAGCCGCCGCGGCGTCGCGAAGGCCTTTGCGCCTTCATAGACCAGGCCCTCGGCGACCAGCCGGTCGGTCACCATGCGGCGCAGGTCTTCCGCCGCCTTCGCCTGCATGCGCGCGGGGATTTCTTCGGAGAATAGTTCGAGAAGGAGATCGGGCATTACAGGCTCTCCCCGCGCAGGGAGGGTGAAGAACCACCCGCTTCTGTCCTCATCCACGCTTCGCCGCAGGCCTTGGCGAGGTCGCGGACGCGGCCGATGTAGCTTTGCCGTTCGGTGACCGAGATCACGCCGCGGGCGTCGAGCAGATTGAAAACGTGACTGGCCTTGATGCACTGGTCATAGGCCGGCAGCGCCATCAGATGCGCCTCGCGCTTATTGTCTTTCCAGCCGGCGTCGAGATATTTTTTGCAGGCCTCTTCCGCCATCGTGAATTGCTTGAACAGCATGTCGGCGTCGGAGTGTTCGAAATTATGCCGCGAATATTCCTGCTCGGCCTGCAGGAAGACGTCGCCATAGGTCACCTTCTCGGCGCCTTCGCGGCCGTTGAAGTTGAGATCATAGACGCGGTCGACGCCCTGCACATACATGGCGAGGCGCTCGAGGCCGTAAGTGAGTTCGCCGGCAACCGGCGAGCATTCGACGCCCGCGACCTGCTGAAAATAGGTGAACTGGCTGACTTCCATGCCGTCGCACCAGCATTCCCAGCCGAGGCCCCAGGCGCCCAAAGTCGGGCTCTCCCAGTCGTCCTCGACGAAGCGGACGTCATGCAGGCTGGAATCGATGCCAATCGCGGCCAGCGACTTCAGATACAGATCCTGAAGGTCCGGCGGCGACGGTTTGATGATCACCTGAAACTGATAATAGTGCTGCAGCCGGTTCGGGTTCTGGCCATAGCGGCCATCCTTCGGCCGCCGCGACGGCTGCACATAGGCCGCTTTCCACGGCTTCGGCCCCAGCGCGCGCAGCGTGGTTGCCGGATGAAACGTGCCGGCGCCCATCTCCATGTCATAGGGCTGCAGGATCACGCAGCCCTGATCGGCCCAGAAGCGCTGCAGAGCGAGGATAAAGCCCTGGAACGAACGTTCCGGGCGCATGTGTGGAGGCAAGGAGTCCATGGTCGCAATCTGGGATTCGGGGGATCAGGGGCGCGCGGGACCGTATCGGCGGGGCCCCGGGGAATCAAGGCAATGCGGGCCCGCGCCGGGCGATGGCCCGGCTTGCGGTAACCCGGCGCTAACCATGGCAAGCGACGCGCCGGTCCGATCGGTGCAACGTTAGGATTTGCGTTTTATCACCGGGAGGTTCGCAGGGAACGAACGCCACTGCTGCGGCTCGTCCCTGCGAATGGCAGCACGGCGGAGACGCCGAACTGCCCGGACCTCCAAGTCTGGAATGCCAAAGTTTGCTCGCCGGTTTCAAGGATGGTGCCCCATCCTGAGGCCGGCGCAAACATTTGGGCGGTCTTTTGGTTCAGGAAGCCGGTCAGCCCGGGCGATAGGCCCCGGTGGCGGGATCCCGCCGCAGGGTGCGTATTTCGGCGGAGTCGGCCCGCTCGGTGACCCGCGCCAGACGCGCTTCTTCCAGTTCCTGATTGATCCGCTTCGCGGTCCGGTAGGCCCAGCGAACGATGGCGGCGCTCCCGAGAGCGCCTGCAATTGCAACCAGCGGCGGCATTGCTCGATCCTTGTCGGTCATAAAAACCCCCTGCCGCCAGTGTCGCGCAAGCCAAGGCGTCCCGCAATCGGCTTTTGCGGGACCAAATGGCGCGGCCACCAACCCCTCAAAAGCCGTATTTGGCCCAGATCGCCCGGGTTTCCAGCGCCGAAATCAGCTGCTCCGGCAGGCCGGACGATAGTCCGGACAGGCCGTCCAGCGCGACCTGCGTCCCCGCCCCGGCCGATTTGCGGCCGAGCAGGCTCGAAATCATGCCGGTCGGCGGCGAAATCACCGGGGTTTGCACCTTGTCGCCGTAGCGGCCGCGCAGCACGGTGCGCAGATCGCCGATGGCGTCGCTGAGGCCAAGCGCGACCGAGGTCTCGCCGGCCCAGTATTCCCCGGAGAACAGCACGTCCTCGGCGCCTTTCAGCTTCGTGCCGCGGCTGCCCTTCACCAGGCCGATGAAGATGGCGTGGATCTCCCGTTGCAGGGCTTTCACCCGCGCCACATCCTCGGGGTTTTCCGACAGGAACGGGTCCAGCATCGCCTTGTGCGCGCCGGCCGTATAGAGCCGCCGCTCGACGCCGATCTTCTTGATCAGATCCTGGAATCCGAACGTCCCGCCGACCACGCCGATCGAGCCGACGATCGAGGACGGATCGACGAAAATCTCGTCGCCGGCGCAGGCGATCATGTAGCCGCCGGACGCCGCGACGTCCTCGACGAACACCAGCACCGGCAGCTTCTTCTCGGCGGCGAGTTGCCTGATCCGCAGATAGATCTGGCGCGACTGCACGGGAGAGCCGCCCGGCGAATTGATCACCAGCGCCACCGCCTTGGCGTTCTTGGTGGCGAAGGCGCGCTCCAGCACCTTGGCGACGCCAGCCAGCGACATCCCCGGCCGCAGCGGCGTCACCGCCCCGATCACGCCGGACAGCCGCACCACCGGCACCACCGCAGCACTTCGCTGAAACCGCGCCGGGATCAGGCCTGTCAGCGTCGTCATCAGATTGGATTCGTTCATGCGAATTACCTCAAAATTAACCGTATTTTATCACGTGGGTGTCATTGAACCCGGAGACGCTTCTGGCGTTGCGATCCTAACAACAAGCTCGAACGCTACAGCGGGAGAAGACATGAAGATCTATCTGCTGATGCTGATTATCGGCACCCTCCTGACGGCGATTCATTTTACGTCCGCGCCGCAGAAGCGCTCCGAAACGCTGCCCCAGTAAGCTGCGCCGATCGATCAGAGCGACGCCCAGGGCAACGCCGCTTGTCCCGAGAGCACCTGCTGTATGTAGGGATCGGGCGCTCCCGCCGCATCCCGAAGCGCCAGGCTCGCGCAAATCGCCGCAGGCGCCCGGCCTCCCTTCACTGCACGCACCATAATCCGGATCGCAGGCTGTGCCGGATCGCCATGCACCGGCAGGATCGCCAGGCTGCCGAAGCCGCGATCCAGCGCCGCCAGCACCTCCGAAATTCCGTCGGCCCGCCAGATCAGCGTCAGCACGCCGCCGGTTTTCAGCAGCCGCCGCGCGGCATGAATCCAGCTCTCCAGCGTCGATGCCGTTGCTACATGAGCGATCTCGCGGACCTTGTCCGGCGAGGCACGATGCCGGACGGGATCGTTGAACGGGGGGTTCATCAACACGGCGTCGGCGCTGTCCGGTGGCAGCCCCACTCCGGCGAAGGTTTCCGCGGTGGAAGCTATATCCATCACGATGACATCGGCCTGCAGGTCATTAGCGGCGGCATTGTCGCGCGCCAAGGCCGCGAGTTGCGGATCGATCTCGACGAGCACCAGCGCAATACCGGCAACGCGCCGGGCGACTGCGAGCCCTGCGGTACCGACGCCGGAGCCGAAGTCCACCACCCTGTCGCCTGATTGTGCCGACGTCGCCGCCGCGAGCAATATGGCGTCGTGCCCGGCGCGGTGGCCGGATGTCGGCTGCCGCAGCCGGAGCTGCCCGCCCAGGAAGGCGTCATCGGTGGTCCGGGTCACCTCAGTCATTGGCCCGTAGCTCATGGGCGAGGCCGGCGTCGATCAGAACCTGCCGCGCTTCGGCGTTGTCGTCCTCATGAACCAGGATCCGGCGCGGAAGCACGCCCAGCGAGCCTTCAATGATGCTCATGTTCTGGTCCAGCACCAGATGATGGATGTTGGCGCCGTCGAGCAAAGCTCCCACCGCCGACACCAGCACCACATCGTTGGTTCGCAGCAATTCGCGCACTTAAGGCCGCTCCTGTGTCTGTTGCCGGGCTTGTCATTGGAGGGAGTCAAGGACCTGATGCCCTTGCCGCGTCCGCCGGCAGTTTCTATTGTGCGGTTAAGGTCAATTCAGCAGATGGGGACACCTGTTTTCAACCTGAATTCGCCCTATTTGGACATAAGCGCATCCTCGTGCGGACCGGTTCGTGGTCGCCTGAAGACGCTCTCGCAATCGGAGACTTAAGCGTGGCGGTGATTGTTCCCTTCGAGAGCCACTCGACAGCATCGATAGATCAACTGGTGGGCCTTGTCGCGGCCGATATGGAGCGCGTCAACGCGACCATCCTGTCGCGCACCGGCTCGGAAGTCACCATGATCCCGGAGGTCGCCAATCACCTGATTTCGTCGGGCGGGAAGCGGCTGCGGCCGATGCTGACGCTGGCGATGGCACATCTCGCCGGCTACAGCGGCGAAGGCCATATCAAGCTCGCCGCCTCCGTCGAATTCATGCACACCGCCACCCTGCTGCACGACGACGTGGTCGATCAGAGCGAATTGCGCCGCGGCAAATTGTCCGCCCGAATGCTGTGGGGCAACGAGGCCAGCGTGCTGGTCGGCGACTTCCTGCTCGGCCAGGCGTTCCGGATGATGGTCGAGGTCGGCTCGCTACGCGCGCTCGACATCCTGTCGTCGGCCGCCGCCACCATCGCCGAAGGCGAGGTGATGCAGCTCGCCGCCGCGAAAAATACCGCCACCACCGAAGACGAATATCTCGCCGTGATCCGCGGCAAGACCGCCGAGCTGTTCGCCGCCGCCTGCGAAGTCGGCCCGGTGATCGCTAACCGCCCGAAGGCCGAGCAGACTGCCTGCCGCTCGGTGGGCATGAATCTCGGCATCGCGTTCCAGCTGGTCGACGACGTGCTGGATTACGGCGGCAAGGCCGCCAAGCTCGGCAAGAACGTCGGCGACGATTTCCGCGAGGGCAAGATCACGCTGCCGGTGGTGCTGGCGTTCCGCCGCGGCAACGACGCCGAGCGCGCGTTCTGGATCAAGGCGCTGGAGCGCGGCGAGATCGAAGACGGCGACCTCGATCACGCCATCGGCCTGATGACCAAGCACCGCGCACTGGAAGACACCATCAACCGCGCCCAGCATTACGGCGCCATGGCCGTCGACGCGCTGGCGCTATTTCCGTCGTCGCCGATGAAGACCGCGCTGGAGCAGGTCGTGGCGTTCTGCCTGGCACGGTCGCACTAGACTAAGCGCACTCTCGGTCTCGTGCCCCGGATGCGATGCGATACGCAGTATCGCTTCGCTGATCCGGGACACGAGACCGCGTGTATCAGCTCAACGCCCCCGCATGCACCCACCACGGCGGATGCGCGAGCTGGATCGCAGCGGCCGCGCGCTGCGCGTCGCTATCATCCACAAACAGCGCGAAACAGGTCGCG
>JAQGKA010000636.1 GCA_028290355.1 Tardiphaga sp.
GGCGGCATCATGATCGCCATCGCCGGGCTGTTCTTCGACGGCACCTCGCTGCCGATGGTGGCGACCATCACGCTGACCGCGGTCGGCGCCTTCATCGTCGCCGTTGCGACGCTGCGCAGCCGCGAACTCGCGCCCGCGGCGGCGGAGTAGGGCAGCGGCTAGCCGTTGCTGCCCTCGCGGCGCAGCGTCGGCAGGCCGATGCCGGTGGCCTCGAAGCCGCCATCCACCGCCAGCATCTGGCCGGTGATGTAGCTGGCGCGCTCGCTGCACAGGAAGAACACCGCGTCGGCCAGTTCGTCCTCGCCGCCGTAGCGATTGAGCGGAATGGTGTCGTGATAGTCGGCGCGGATCGCCGGCGTGTGCACCGCCTTGGCCATTGCGGTCTCCACCGGGCCGGGCGCCACCGCATTGACGCGGATGCCCAGCGTGGCGAGCTCCACCGCGAATTGTTTGGTCAGATGCGCGAGCCCGGCCTTGCTGGTGCCGTAGGCGGTACGCAGCGTCGATGCGCGCAGCGCCGAGATCGACGTAATGTTCACAATCGCGCCGCCGCCATGTTCGCGCATCAGGGGCGCGGCGGCCTGCGTGCACAGAAACGGCCCGGTGAGATTGACCGCGAGCACGCGTTCCCAGTCCGCTTGCGTGGTTTCCAGCAGCGGCTTGAAGATCGCGATCCCGGCATTGTTGACCAGCGCATCGAGCCGTCCGAACCGCGCCTGTACCGCGGCAAAGGCCCTGGTCACGGCGCCGGCGTCGGCGACGTCGGCATGGATGGCCATCGTGTTGTCGGGATCGTTCAGGGCCTTGAAGGACTGCTCGAGCAGCGCGCCTTCGATGTCGAGCAGCGCCACGCGAAAACCTTCGCCGAGGAAGCGTTTGGCGACCGCCAGCCCAATGCCGCGCGCGGCGCCGGTGATCAGTGCGACCTTGCGCGGTGATGATGTCGTCATGTCCTGCCCTGCCATTCTTGATTGGTGCAGGGGATGTGTAGAGAACGCCGACGGCCGGGACAAGCGTGTAGGGTGGGCAAAGCGAAGCGTGCCCACCATGTGCTTGCTCAACTCGCGATGGTGGGCACGGCGCAAGGGCGCCTTTGCCCACCCTACGACAGTCGAGGTCCTTAGAACCGGTACGTCACGGTGCTCAGCAGGGTCCGCCCCATGCCGTAGAAACAGTCGCCGAACGACAGGCAGGTGGCGATGTTGCGGGTGTCGGCGATGTTGGTGGCGTTGAACTGCGCGCGCCACGGGCCGTTGTCGTAGCGCACCATGGCGTCGAACAACGTGTAGTCCGGGGTGCGCAGCACGTCGATGCCATCCCAGGACTCGCCGATATAGCGGACGCCGGCGCCGACGGTGACGTCGGGCAGGCCCAACGAGGCGAGGCGGTATTTGCCCCAGAGTGACGCCTGCTGCTGCGGCACGCTGGCGACGCGCTTGCCGGCATTGTCGCCGGATTCGATCCGCGCATCGGTGTAAGCATAGGCGCCGATCAGATCGAGATTAGGCGTGACGCTGGTCAGCACCTCCAGTTCGGCGCCTTTGATCCGCACCTGTCCGGTCTGCACCGAATAGATCGGATTGCTCGGGTCGCCCGACAGCCGGTTCCTCTCGGTGGTGTCGTAGAGTGCCGCATTGATCGCCGTGCCGGCGAATGGATTGTACTTGAAGCCGACCTCGAACTGCTCGCCGCGCACCGGCTTGCAGAACGTCGCGCAGGTGCCGGCACCGAAAATCGGATTGAACGACTGCGCGTAGGAGAAATACGGCGTCATGCCGAACGGCAGCTCGTACATCAGTGCGGCGCGGCCGGTGGTGGCCTTGTCGTTCTGGCTGGGCAACCCCTCGACGCTGTAATTGACGAAATCCTGCCGCACGCCGAGCAGCGCCAGCCAGGGCCCCAGCCGCATCTGGTCCTGCGCGTAGAATCCGGTCTGCCCTTGCTGCGCTATGGGATTGTCGGTCATCGCCGGTGCCGTGAAAGCCGTATAGACCGGCGCATACAGATCGAACGGTCTGGGATCGAGGCCGCTGCCGCCGCGGGTTTTCTCGTGCAGGCCGAGATAGTCGATGCCGACCAGCACCTTGTGCGACACCGGCCCGGTCAGCAGTTTCAGTTCGGCATTGCTGTCGGAGGTGAACGCATCCTTGGCCGCCTGGCGAGTAACTTAAAGGCGGGCGACGGTGCGGCGTGCCGGATCGAGGAACGGATTGGACGGGTTGGAATACAGGTCCGGATACAGGATCGCGTAGTCGCCGTCGGTGTGGCTGTAGCGGAAGCTCTGCTTGATCTTCAGCGCATCGCCGAAGCTCTGCTCGTAGAGGCTGGTGATGCCGCCGGTGGTGATCTTGTAGCGGTCGAAATTCGGCTCGCCGGCGAAGCGATTGACCGGGATGTACCCGTTGGGGCTGCGGGTCAGCACGCCTTCGATCGGCAGGAAGGCGCTGTGCGAACTCGAACTGTCCTTCTGGTAGTTGCCGAGCACGGTCCAGGAGATGTCGTTGGTCGGGCGCCAGGTCAGCGACGGCGCCAGCAGGATGCGGTCGTTCGGTACATAATCCGTCTGCGAGTCGCTGTCGCGCAGCACGCCGACGAAGCGGTACAGCCACTCGCCGTCCTTGGTCAGCTTGCCGGTGGAATCCATCTGCAATTGCTTGCGGTCGAAGCTGCCATATTGTACGCCGATCTCGTTATGCGACTCGGCCTGCGGGCGCTTGGTGACTTCGTTGAGCACGCCCCCGGTGGAGGCGCCGCCATACAACACCGAGGACGGCCCGCGCAGCACCTCGATGCGCTCCAGCGCAAACGGATCGCGTCGCCATTCCAGCACCTGGCTGAGCCGCGAGCCCTGCATGCCGTCGAGATAGCGGCTCGGCTCCTGGCCGCGGACCAGCGTGTAGTCGCCGCGCGCGTCGCCGCCATAGGCATCGGCGAACACGCCGGGCACATAGCGCAGCGTTTCCTGCACCGAGAGCCCGCCCTGGTCGGTGATGCGATCGGCGGTTTACCACCGAGATCGACTGCGGCGTCTCGCGCAGCGGCGTGTCGGTCTTGGTGCCGCCCATGCCGCGGCCGGCGAGATAGCCCTGCACCGGGCCGGTGGCGGTCTCGGCGCGCACGCCGGGCGCAGAAGCGGCATTCGGCGCGGCCGGTCCGCGCGCCGCGGCGC
>JAQGKA010000657.1 GCA_028290355.1 Tardiphaga sp.
AGCGGCAGGGCGCCTTCTTACTTCACCCTCCCCTCTTGAGGGGGAGGGTCGATCAGCACTGCGCGAAGCGCGGGGCGGATCGGGGTGGGGTGACAGCGTTCGTGTTGCTGTACGCAGATCACACAAGCGCTGTCACCCCACCCCGCCGCGCATCATGCTTCGCATGCTGCGCGGCGACCCTCCCCCTCAAAAAGGGGAGGGTGGAAGAAAGACTGTTAGCTTCGACTATCAAGACGACCGTTGCGCCGCATCGCAGCACACTCATAACTTGTCATTGCCATCGGACGACATCACACTCCCCGCAACTATAAAAACTGCGGGGGGAAACCATGTCCGTTTCAGGCGCGGCCACGCTGGCCGATGTGATCCGTGCGCAGGCGCGCTTGCGCGGTGAGTCCGTTGCGCTCGTCTTCGAGGGGCGCAGCACCAGCTATAAGACGCTCGACCAAAATACCAACCGCGTCGCCAACGGTCTTGTCGCGCTCGGCGTCAAGCCGCACGAGCGTATCGCCTATCTCGGCAAGAACAGCGATACCTTTATCGAGCTGCTGCTCGGCGCGGTGAAGGCCGATGTGGTGATGGCGCCGGTGAACTGGCGGCTGGCCGGGCCCGAGATCGCGTTCATCGTCGAGGACTGCAAGGCGGCGATCCTGTTCGTCGGGCCGGAGTTCGTCGAACAGGTGCGCGGCCTCCGCGCGCAGTTGCCGAGCGTACGGATATTCATGACGACCGAGGGTGGCGCGTCGGAGTGGCAGGACTATAAAAGTTGGCGCGACGCGCAGAGCGACGCCGATCCTTTGCTGGCATTGAGCAAGAACGACATCGCGATCCAGCTCTACACCTCCGGCACCACCGGAAAACCCAAGGGCGCGATGCTGTCGCACGATAATTTTCTGTCGCTGCTGCGGATCGCCGAGATCGATACGCCGGACTGGAACAAATGGACCGAGGACGATGTCTCGCTGGTGGCGATGCCGGTATTTCACATCGGCGGCGTCGGCTGGGCCGTGTATGGCCTGTATCATGGCGCGAAAGGCGTGATCGCGCGGGAGTTCGATCCCAACAAGGTGCTGGATTTTTTCGAGCAGTTCGGCATCAGCAAACTGTTTCTGGTGCCCGCCGCGATGCAGTTCATCGTGCGACAGCCGCGCGCCCGCGAGATGGATTTCTCGAAATTGCGCTACATTCTCTACGGCGCGTCGCCAATCCCCGCCGCCTTGCTGAAGGAATGCATCGCGGTGTTCGGCTGCGGCTTCGTGCAGATGTACGGCATGACCGAGACCACCGGCACCATCGTGGTGCTGGGGCCGGAAGATCATGTCGAGGGTCGCGACTGCATGCGCTCCGCCGGCAAGGCGCTGCCCGGGGTCGAGATCGCGATCCTCGACGCCGATGGCAAGCCGCTGCCAGTGGGCGAAGTCGGCGAGATCGCGACGCGCTCGGGGTCGAACATGGTGGGATACTGGAATCTGCCGGAGGCAAGCTCCCGCACGCTGGATGCCGACAACTGGCTGCGCACCGGGGATGCCGGCTATCTGGACAAGGACGGCTATCTCTACATTCATGACCGCATCAAGGACATGATCATCTCCGGCGGCGAGAACATCTATCCCGCAGAAGTCGAGAGCGCGATCTGCGATCATCCCGATGTGGCTGAGGTCGCCGTGGTCGGCGTGCCCGACGATGTCTGGGGCGAAGCGGTGAAGGCGGTGGTGGTGTTGAAGCCCGGCAAGAGCGTGAGCGCGGCCGACCTGATCAGCTTCGCCCGCGAGCGGATCGCCAGCTTCAAGTCGCCGAAGTCGATCGATTTCATCGCCGCGCTGCCACGCAATGCGTCCGGCAAGATCCTGCGGCGACATTTGCGCGATCCGTATTGGGTCGGCAGGGAACGGCAGGTGAATTGAGCGCGCAGCGGTCATTCCGGGGCGCGCACTTGCGCGAACCCGGAATCCCGAGATGGGAGTCAGTTTGAAACCATCTCGGGATTCCGGGTTCGCCCCTCAGTCGGCTTCGCCGCCTGAGGGGCGCCCCGGAATGACGAGGAGAGATGCCAAAAGAAAAAGGCCCGCTTGCGCGGGCCTTTGAAATTCAGTTTGTCAGATCGCGTTACGCAGTCTTGGCGTAGGACGTCGCCTTGGCGAAATTGTCCTGCGCGGACTTCGCACCGTCGGCGACGAGGGTGCCGAGATATTCGGTGGAAGACTTTGCCCGCGATACCAGCACCTCGCCGTGCGCGCGCACGAGGTCGGACTGGATCTGTACGGCTTCAGTCAGCGACTTGGCTGAAGCCAGCTTGTCGATGCCGGCGAAGAAGGTGGCGACATCCTGATAGAAAGCAGTCTGGATGTTGCGGCTGATCTTGGCGGCTTCGCTTACCGAGCTCGAAACCGCGGTCTCGATCGCGGCGGTCACCTTCTCGGAGCCGGCCTGGATGTCGGCAGCCTTGTCCTTGGCGGTGCCGGCGGCGCGCTTGACGAAGTCGCGGGTGGCCTCGGGCACTTCCATGGTCTGCAGCTTGGCGAAGGCGTCGGTGACCGGCGCGAAAGCCTGCTTGACGGTGTTCAGCACGGAATTGGTTTCGGTTTCGAAGGTCATGGTGGTCTCCATCCTCAGGGTTGAGCTATGGGCTCGCCCCGTCCGTTTGGCCCGGGGTGCAACTTCTATGACATGGTAAATGGTGCGACGCAATGTGAATGGTGCAGTGCGATATCACAAATCTGTGAAAGGCCTAATTTAACAGCGGTATCCGCTTATAGGTTGTTCAGAAGACAATACGGCAATCCGTCCCAACACGTTTGATGCTTGAAATACTGAGGAACGGTGATTTTAAGGTGGTGGCGGGAACGGCATAAAATCGGGCAAACTTTCAATTCCCCCGCTTAAAACAACGGCACCGACTTCCGCAACGATGCCCCTCCGCGGCAAGAACGACGTCTCTCAACCGCTACCAACAAGCTGAATATGGCCCCGCCTTTGCCATTGCATATCCGCCTCGCGAACAGGCACACTCCCCAGTAGAGCGCCGCAAAGGTGCCGAGGGATGTTGGACGGGAGGGAGTGTCATGGCGGAAGCCGGCAAGAAGCTGTCCTCAATGGACGCGTCGTTTCTGTATCTGGAGACGCCGGAAATGCCGTTGCATGTCGGCAGCATGGCGATCTTCCGCCTGCCCGACGATTACAAGGGCGATTTCTTCGAAGACTTCAAGGCGATGATCGCCTCAAGACTGCACGTCGCGCCGATCCTGAAGGCGCGGCTGGAAAAGGCGCCGCTCGACATCGATCACCCCTCCTGGGTCGAGGACGACCAGTTCGACATCGACCGCCACATCTTTCGCGGCAGCCTGCCCGCGCCGCACGACCGGGCGACGCTGGAGCGCATCGTCGGCTGGATGCACGCCAAGCTTCTGAACCGCGCACGGCCGCTGTGGGAATTCTATGTCTTCGAGGGCATGAAGGACCGCGAGATCGGGCTGTATTCGAAGATGCATCACGCCTGCATCGACGGCGGCGCCGGCGCGGCGCTGACCAACATGATTTACGACGTGACGCCGGTGCCGCGCGAAATCGAAAAGCCGGCGACGCGCGAAAAGCTGCGGCAGGAGCCGCGCGACATCGCCGCCAGCTTCATCGACTCCTATCAGCAGCTGTGGCGGCAACCGCTGGAAGGCACAGGCAAAGGCATCGACCTGCCGCGCTCCGGCAAGAGCGACATCGGCTCGATCCTGTTCGACAACGCCATGTTCCAGATCGAGTCGGCGGTGAAATTCGCCGGCAGCATTCCCACCATGCTGAAGAGCGTCTCCGACGTGATGG
>JAQGKA010000669.1 GCA_028290355.1 Tardiphaga sp.
GGCGGATGCCCATTTCGGCTGCGGCGTCGCCGACCGCATCGAGCACCGGCCATGACAGCCGCGGCGCCTCGATTCGCCAGCCGCCGCCAGTGCCGTGATGCTCGCTCTCTCCCAGAAAATGATCCTCGAGCTTCTTGAAGGCCGGCAGCACGTCGTCATAGCCCCAGCCGGCCAGACCGAGCTGGCGCCAGTGGTCGTAGTCGGCGGCCTGACCGCGCATCGAGATCATGGCATTGATCGCCGAGGAACCGCCAATCACCTTGCCGCGCGGGTAGGCCAGTGAACGACCGTTGAGGCCTTGTTCCGGCTCGGTGCGGAACATCCAGTCCGAGCGCGGGTTGCCGATCGCGAAGAGGTAGCCGACCGGGATGTGAAACCAGATCCAGTTGTCGTTGCCGCCGGCTTCGAGCAGCAGCACGCGCTTGGCAGGATCGGCTGACAGCCGGTTGGCGACGATGCAGCCGGCGGTGCCCGCGCCGACGACGATATAGTCGAAATCACCCTTGAGCCGTGTCGTCATCGTTCCATCGCCTCATCCACGGTCTCAGCGCCGTGCCGGAACGCCTTAGCGTCGCCGCGGCGGTCTGTACAGCACCCGGCGGCCCGGGGCAGGATTGGGTGGCTGGCACGCGGCGTGCTAGACAGAAACTTCCAACCATTTGACCCATTCGAGACCTGATCCCATGCCCATCATCAATCGCGTCGCCGATCTGCAGCCGGACATCATGGCCTGGCGCCGGGATCTCCATGCCCATCCAGAGGTGATGTACGACGTGCACCGTACCGCCGCCTTCGTGGCGGAGCGGCTGCGGGCGTTCGGTTGCGACGAAGTGGTGACCGGTCTGGGGCAAACCGGTGTCGTCGGCGTCATCAAGGGCCGCAAGCCGTCAGGCAAAAGCGGGGTGATCGGCCTGCGCGCCGACATGGACGCGCTGCCGATCGAGGAAGAGACCAATCTGCCCTATGCCTCGAAGACGCCCGGCAAGATGCACGCCTGCGGCCATGACGGCCACACCGCGATGCTGCTCGGCGCCGCGCAATACCTCGCCGAGACCCGGAATTTCGCCGGCGACGCCGTGGTGATCTTCCAGCCGGCGGAGGAGGGTGGCGCCGGCGCCGCCGCGATGATCAAGGACGGGCTAATGGACCGCTTCGGCATCGAGCAGGTCTATGGCATGCACAACGGCCCGGGGATCCCGGTCGGCTCGTTCGCGCTGCGGCCGGGCGCCATCATGGCCGCCATGGACCTGATCACGATCGAGATCGAGGGCGTCGGCGGCCACGCCGCCTATCCGCACAATACCATCGATACGGTTGTTGTCGGTGCGCAGCTCGTCACCGCATTGCAGTCGATCGTTTCGCGCAGCGTCAATCCGCTGGAATCCGCGGTGCTGTCGATCTGCGAATTTCACGCCGGCAACGCCCACAATGTCATCCCGAGCTCTGCCACGCTGAAGGGCACCGTCCGCTCGCTCAAGCCGCAGGTGCGCGACCTGATGGAGAAGCGCATGAACGAGGTGGTCGCCGGCGTGGCGCTGCAGACCGGCGCCAAAATCAGGCTCGATTACGATCGCGGCTACCCGGTCGTGGTCAACCACCCCTCGGAAACCGACATGGCTGTGCAGATCGCCAGTGAGGTCGCCGGTGCGGCCAACGTCAATACCGACATGACCCCGATCATGGGCGCCGAGGACTTTGCCTACATGCTGGAAGCCCGCCCGGGCGCCTTCATCTTCGTCGGTAATGGCCCGAGCGCCGGGTTGCATCACCCCGCCTACAATTTTAATGACGACGCCATCGTGTTCGGCACGTCCTACTGGGTCCGGCTCGTCGAGACCACACTGGCGGCGTAACAGCAGCGGCGCCCGCGATTTTTTTGCGGGGGTGCCGCAACAGCAGGAACAAGACACACCACTTCACGTTGACGGGCGGGAAATATCCCTCACTGTCAACGGAGTGCGCGTCATGACCAAGGACAAAGATCTCAACGATCTCTTTCTCGATACCCTCAAGGACATTTACTTCGCCGAAAAGCAGATTCTGAAGGCGCTGCCGAAAATGGCGAAGGCCGCCACCTCCGACAAGCTGCGCGCTGCCTTCGACAAGCACCATGATGAAACCGAGGGCCAGATCGAACGTCTGGAGCGGATTTTCGAACTGCTTGGCAAGCCGGCCCGCAGCAAGACCTGCGACGCGATCGTGGGCATCCTCGAGGAGGGCAAGGAGATCATGGACGAGTACAAGGGCACCGAGGCGCTCGACGCTGGCCTGCTCGCTGCCGCGCAGGCCGTCGAGCACTACGAGATTTCGCGCTACGGCACCCTGAAGCAGTGGGCCATCCAGCTCCGCATGAAGGACGCCGCGAACTTGCTCGACGAAACGTTGAAGCAGGAAAAGAAGACCGACGAGTCGCTGACCGTGCTGGCGGAGTCTGCGGTCAATCTGGCCGCTGCGGCTTAAACACGCGCTGTGACTTAACCTCTCCCCGCTCTTCGCGGGGAGAGGTCGCGCGCCTTTTGCGCGCGGGTGAGGGGCCAGGCACAGCGCTCAACAAGCCGAACTACTATCGGGTCGCGACCGGAGAGCATGCAATTGTATTAGCGCACTGCCTGCCCCCTCACCCCACCCCTCTCCCCGCAAGCGGGGAGAGGGAGCGCGCTGCCGATGTCGCAGCGCATGGATCAACGCTTGCAGCCGCTTACTCCGCGGCCTGTGCGTAGTCTTCCATCGGCGGGCACGAGCACACCAGGTTACGGTCGCCATAGACATTGTCGACGCGACCGACCGGGCACCAGTATTTGTCGGTGCGCGACGTGCCGGCGGGGAAGCAGCCTTCCGCGCGGGTATAGGCGCGCTGCCAGTTGTCGTCGGCGATGTCGTGCACCGTATGCGGCGCATGGCGCAGCGGCGAAGCCTCGACCTTCCAGCGGCCATTCTCGATCTCGGCAATCTCATCGCGGATCGCGATCATCGCGTCGCAGAAGCGATCGAGTTCGGCTTTCGATTCCGATTCGGTCGGCTCGATCATCAGCGTGCCGACCACCGG
>JAQGKA010000684.1 GCA_028290355.1 Tardiphaga sp.
GAATGCCCTCCTGCACCAGGATGAATTCTTCCTGGGTGGGATGCACATGCACCGGGACGAACTGGCCGGGATCGCTGTTGGTCTCGAACGCGAAGGTGGAGTCGGTGACCGCCTTGGGGAAATACACTTGGCCGAGAATGTTCCAGCTGGTGCCGCCATAGCCCGTGCCGCTGGGGGTGATGCCTTTTTCGAGCGCCGCCATGATGTCCATCCTTTTGCTGCCGGTCGAACGCTACCTGCGGCGCTCCGGCTGTCAAGCGGGCCATTTGTTGCAAAAGCTTGAAGTCTAAAATATATCCATATGGCTCATTTTTCGAGTTCATGGAGACTGCGCATGTCCACTTTGTCAGGCTCCCACGCGCTGGTCACCGGCGGCGGCCGCGGCATCGGCCGCGCCATCGCCGCGTCGCTGGCGAAGGCCGGCGTGACAGTGACGATCATGGGTCGCCATCTCGCAACGCTGAATGAAGTCGTTGCCGCCGGGGACGCGCACCACGCCGTTGCTGCCGACGTTTCCGATCAGGGCGCGCTCAGCGCCGCGATTGCGGAAGCCGCAAAGCGGCAGCCGATCGATATTCTGGTGGCCAATGCGGGCGCGGCTGAATCGGCGCCGTTCGGCCGCTCCGATGCCGCGCTGTTCCGCCGCATGATGGATGTCAATTTCATGGGCGTCGTATATGCAACGCAGGCGGTGCTGCCCGACATGGTGGCGCGCAAGCGCGGCCGCATCGTCGCCATCGCGTCCACCGCGGGGCTCAAGGGCTATGCTTACGTCAGCGCCTATGCTGCCGCGAAGCATGCCGTTGTCGGCCTGGTGCGCTCGCTGGCGCTGGAAGTCGCGAAGAGCGGCGTCACGGTGAATGCAGTGTGTCCCGGCTTCACCGAAACCGATCTGCTCGCGGGAAGTATCGACAACATCATGAGCAAGACCGGCCGCAGCCGCGAGCAGGCGGTGGCGGAATTGGCAAAACATAATCCACAGGGGCGGCTGGTGACGCCGGCGGAAGTCGCAGATGCTGTGCTGTTTCTGTGCGGCGCGGGCGCCAGCTCGATTACCGGCCAGAGCATCGCGGTGGCCGGCGGCGAGATTTGATCCAGCTCATTCAATAACAAAGAACGTCAAGTTACAGGGAGTTCTCATGAACAAATTCGCCAACCCCGTCACGCTGCCGCTGATCGATTATTCGCCGCAGCATTTTCTGCTCGCGGTGGTCGACGGCATCGCCACGGTGACGCTGAACCGGCCGGAGCGGAAAAATCCGCTGACCTTCCAGAGCTACCGCGAACTGACCGACTTCTTCCGCGCCTGCGCGATGGATGACGAGGTCAAGACCATCGTCGTCACCGGCGCTGGCGGCAATTTCTCGTCGGGCGGCGATGTGTTCGAGATCATCGGTCCGCTGGTGCAGATGAATACCAAAGATCTCACCGCCTTCACGCGGATGACCGGCGACCTCGTCAAGGCGATGCGCGCCTGCCCGCAGCCGATCGTCGCCGCTGTGGAAGGCATCTGCGCCGGCGCCGGCGCGATCATGGCGATGGCATCGGACCTGCGGCTGGCTGCGACGACCGCGAAGGTCGGTTTCCTTTTTAATAAAGTCGGTCTCGCCGGCTGCGACATGGGGGCGTGTGCGATCCTGCCGCGCATCATCGGCCAGTCGCGGGCCTCGGAACTGCTCTATACCGGCCGCTTCATGACCGCCGAGGAGGGCGAGCGCTGGGGCTTCTTCAGCCGCATCGTCGCGCCGGAGCATGTGCTGAGCCAGGCGCAACTGCTGGCAAAGCAGATTTCCGAAGGCCCGACCTTCGCCAACACCATGACCAAGCGGATGCTGGCGATGGAATGGGCGATGTCGGTGGAGGAAGCGATCGAGGCCGAGGCCGTGGCCCAGGCGCTGTGCATGACCACCGAGGATTTCGCGCGGGCCTTCGAGGCGTTTTCGAAGAAGCTGAAGCCACAGTTTCAGGGGAATTGAAGAGAGTCGTCATCCTGAGGTGCCGTCGCGAAGCGACGGCCTCGAAGGATGCGGCTATAGTGTAGGCGGCCCATCCTTCGAGACGCCGCGCAAAGAGCGCGGCTCCTCAGGATGACGGCGGTATGGTTAGCAGGCACGAGTTGCCGCCGAAACGGGCTTGCGTGAAATTGCTTTAGGGTTAAAATATCTCGGTTGAAGCACACCCTGCGGAGGCTTGCATGAAGATCGCGATCATCGGTGGCGGACCGGCGGGACTGTATTCCGCGATCCTGCTGAAGAAGCAGCGGCCGCAGGCTGATATTACCGTCTACGAGCGCAACCGTCCCGATGACACCTTCGGCTTCGGCGTGGTGTTCTCCGACGCCACGCTGGACAATTTCGAAAAATACGACCTGCCGAGCTACCGGCGCATCACCCAGGAATTCGCCTACTGGGACGACATCGCCGTGCATTTCCGCGGCACCGTGCACCGCGTCGGCGGCAATGGCTTTTGCGGCTGCTCGCGCCGCACGCTGCTGATGATCCTGCAGGAGCGCGCCCGCGAACTCGGCGTCCATCTGATGTTCGAAGCCGACGTCGATGACGAGAGCCGCTTCGCCGACGCCGATCTGATCGTGCTGGCCGATGGCATCAACAGCCACTTCCGCAACAAGTACATCGAGCACTTCGAGCCCGAAGTCGACCTGCGCTCCAACAAGTTCACCTGGATGGGCTCGACCCGGCCGCTCGATGCCTTCACCTTCCTGTTCGAGGAAACCGAGTGGGGCCCGTTCATCGCCCACGCCTATCAGTATGAAGCGGGCCGCTCGACCTGGATCTTCGAGACCGATCCGGAGACGTTCAAGCGCGCCGGGTTGGAAGGCCTGAGCGAGCAGCAATCCGCCGATCGCATGGCGGAAATTTTTGGCTGGTTCCTCGAGGGCCACAAGCTGCTGATCAATCGCTCGATGTGGCGTAATTTTCCGATGATCCGCAACAAGCGCTGGGTCAAGGACAACATGGTGCTGCTCGGCGACGCCAAGGCGACTGCGCATTTCTCGATCGGCTCCGGCACCAAGCTGGCGATGGAAGACGCCATCGCGCTGTATGAATCAATGGCGCGCGCCCCGACGGTGGATGCCGCGCTGCAGGACTACGAGCACGGCCGCCGCGAGGAGACCGAAAAGATCCAGCACTCCGCCGATGTCTCGCTGGTCTGGTTCGAGCACGTCGATCGGTTCTGGGATTTCGACCCCGTGCAGTTCGCTTTCGGCGTGATGACCCGCGCCAAGGCGATCACCTACGACAATCTCACTTTGCGCGCGCCGGAATTCGTGCGCGAGGTCGACAAGGCCTTTGCGCAGCAGGTTCGCGCCAAGGGCTTTGACGTTGATGTCGACAAGCCGGCGGCGCCGATGTTCCAGCCGCTGAAACTGCGCGAGATGACGCTGGCGAACCGCGCGGTGGTGTCGCCGATGTGCATGTATTCGGCGAAAGAAGGCGTGCCCGGCGATTTCCATCTGGTGCATTACGGCTCGCGCGCGATCGGCGGCGCCGGACTGGTGTTCACCGAAATGGTCTGCGTCGGCCGCGATGCCCGCATCACGCCCGGCTGCGCCGGGCTGTGGACCGACGAGCAGCAGGCGGCGTGGACGCGCATCGTCGATTTCGTGCATGCGAATTCGGCGGCAAAGATTTGTTTGCAGCTTGGCCACGCCGGCCGCAAGGGCGCGACCAAGCTGATGTGGGACGGCATGGACCGCCCGCTTTCCGAAGGCGCATGGGACGTGCTGTCGGCTTCGCCGATTCCATACTACCCGGACAGCCAGGTGCCGCGCGAGATGGACCGCGCCGCGATGGATGCGGTGAAGGCGGAATTCGTCGCGGCCGTCTTGCGCGGCGATGCCTGCGGCTTCGACATGCTGGAGCTGCACTCGGCCCATGGCTATCTGCTCGCAAGCTTCATCTCGCCACTGACCAACCAGCGCACCGACGAATATGGCGGCACGCTGGAAAACCGGCTGCGCTTTCCGCTGGAAGTGTTCGAGGCGATGCGCGCGACGTGGCCGTCGCACAAGCCGATGTCGGTGCGCATCTCCGCCACCGATTGGGCCGAGGGCGGCATCACCGGCGACGACGCCGTGCTGATCGCCCGCGCCTTCGCCGAGCACGGCGTCGACCTGGTCGATATCTCGACCGGCCAGACGGTGCGCGATGCGCAGCCGATCTACGGCCGCATGTTCCAGACGCCGTTCTCCGAACAGGTCCGCAATGAGGGCCGCGTCGCCACCATGTGCGTCGGCAACATCACCTCGGCTGATCAGGTCAACACGATCCTGGCCGCCGGCCGCGCCGATCTGGTGGCACTCGGCCGGCCGCATCTGGTCGATCCCTCTTTCACGCTGAAGGCCGCGGCCTGGTACGGCGCGAAAGACGCCTATTGCCCGCCGCAATACATGCCCGGCAAGGAGCAGATCTTCCGCAACAGCATCCGCGACCGGCAGGATTTCGACGACCTGAAAATTAAGGCTAAGCCGAAGACTCGCGCCGAGCTGCGCGCCGAGGCGACAAAGCCGCTTGCCGCGGAATAGTGTGGGTGGCAGGCTGAAAGCGAGCGGACAGTCTGCTCCCTCGCCCCGCTCTTGCGGGGAGAGGGGTGGGGTGAGGGGCTCTTGCGACCCGCGAATTCCGAACGTGCGTTGGGCGCAGTGCCTGGCCCCTCACCCGTCTTTCACGCGCTTCGCACGTGAAAGACGACCTCTCCCCGCAAGCGGGGAGAGGTGAAGAATGCCAAGCTGCGTTTTGTTGTAACTGAGTGGAGTTGGGCTGATGAAGGCGATCATCGTCGGGGGCGGAATCGGCGGCCTTACCACCGCATTGATGCTGCGGGCGCGGGGCATCGGCTGCGAACTCTATGAGCAGTCGGAAACCATCCGCGAACTGGGCGTCGGCATCAACACGCTGCCGCATGCGATCCGCGAACTCGCCGGCCTCGGCCTGCTCGACCGGCTTGATGCCATCGCGATCCGCACCGACGAATTGCATTATCTCAATCGCCACGGCCAGGAAGTCTGGCGCGAATCCCGCGGCGTCAATGCCGGCCATGACGTGCCGCAGTTCTCGATCCATCGCGGCCGGCTGCAGAGCGTGATCCACAAGGCCGTCGAGGAACGCCTTGGCGTCGATGCGATCCACACCGGACGCCGGCTTGGTGCGTTCACGCAGGACGAGGGCGGCGTCACCGCGCACTTCTTCGACCGCTCCGGTGCCCACGTCGAAACCGCGCGCGGCGACATTCTGATCGGCGCCGACGGCATTCATTCCAAGGTGCGGAGCACGCTGTTTCCCGAGGAAGGCCCGCCGTGCTGGAACGGGCTGATGCTGTGGCGCGGTGCGCGCGATTGGCCGATGTTCCTGACCGGCAACTCGATGATCGTCACGGGCGGCCTGAACGCAAAAGTGGTGGTGTATCCGATCGCCGAGGGCTCCAGCCCGTCTAGCCGCCTCACCAACTGGACGGTGCTGGTCAAGGTCGGCGACGCCAACCAGCCGCCGCCGCGCCGCGAGGACTGGTCGCGGCCCGGCAAGCGCGAAGATCTGATGCCGCATGTGGCCCGCTTCTCGGTGCCGCATGTCGATGTGCCTGCGCTGATCACGGCGACGCCTGAGTTTTACGAATATCCGACCTGCGACCGCGATCCCTTGCCGTACTGGTCGAGCGGCCGCGTCACGCTGCTCGGCGACGCCGCACATCCGATGTATCCGGTCGGCTCCAACGGCGCCTCGCAGGCGATCCTGGATGCCCGCGCGCTGGCGGACTCGCTGGCCCATGCCGAGCATCCGCGCCAGGCGCTGACCGCCTATGAACGCAAGCGCCTGCCGATGACCGCCGAGATCGTCCGCTCCAACCGCCGCGGCGGCCCCGAAGGCGTCATCGACGCCGTCGAGCAGCTGGCGCCGGATGGCTTCGACGATGTCGACCACGTGCTCGGCTACGCGCAGCGCGAAGCCATCGTGCGCGGCTATGCCAGCAAGGCAGGCTTTGCGGCATTGCCGGGACTGTCGGTGGTGGGCGGATAGGAGCGAAGCTCTTTTCTTCCCCTCTCCCCTTGTGGGAGAGGGTGGATCGAACCGCGAAGCGGTTCGAGACGGGTGAGGGGTGTCACGAGCTCCGAGCCCAGAACCCCCTCATCCGTCGCGGACTTCGTCCGCGCCACCTTCTCCCACAAGGGGAGAAGGAAGAAGCGCGGCGCTAGTTTGCTTGCCTCACGCTCCCGGAGGCGGCGGCAGGAAGTGGATGTTGTATTCGGCCGCGAGTGCCACGACGTCGGCGGGGTTCTGGTTCTTCATGTTGTGGATGCCCCAGAACAGATCGTAAAGTCGGCGGCTCGGCGACACCCAGAACAGCACTTTCGCCGATTGATCCGACTTGTTGAAGATGCCGTGCGGAATGCCGCGCGCCAGCCGCACCAGATCGCCTGGCGTGGCCTGGGCATCGGAGCCGGCCAGCATGAAGTCGAGCTTGCCTTCGAGGATGTAGAGATACTCGTCCTGGTCGGGATGGATGTGCGGCGGCACGAAGGTGCCGGGCGGAAACGTCGCGTGCCAGGAGAACGAATCCTCGGTGCAGTTTTTCGGCACGTAGGTCTGGCCCAGAATGTTCCAGGAAATTCCCTGCATGCCCTCATTGGCCCGGGTGATGCCGGCGATTTCGGTTTTCATTGGTTTGGTCTCCCTTGGATGCAGCTAATCTAACGCAGTCTATCGTTCGTCATGGCCGGGCTTCGTCCCGGCCATCCATGTCTTGGCGCCGAAGACGTGGATGCCCGGCCCAAGCCCGGGCATGACGACCTTGGGCGTCTGTGTCGTACTACACATGCAGAAAGCGATCCTTGATGGTTGGATCGCCCTTGAGTTCGGCCGAGGTGCCGGTCCAGACCACGCGGCCCTTTTCGATGATCACATGCCGGTCGGCGAAGGCGGCCAGCGCATCGACGTTCTTGTCGATCACCAGAATCGACTGATGCTCGGCCTTGAGCTTCTTCAGGCAATTCCAGATCTCCAGCCGGATCAGCGGCGCGAGACCTTCGGTGGCCTCGTCGAGGATCAGCAATTTCGGATTGGTCATCAGCGCGCGGCCGACGGCCAACATTTGTTGTTCGCCGCCGGACAGTTGCGTGCCGAAATTGCCGCGGCGTTCCTTCAGCCGCGGAAACAGCTCGTAGACATCTTTCAAGGTCCAGCGCGCCGGCGGCCGGCGCACCGCGGCGGTGGCGATCAGGTTTTCCTCCACCGTGAGCGTCGGGAAAATCTGCCGGCCTTCCGGCACCAGGCCGATGCCGGCCTGCGCGATGCGATAGGAGGGCAGGCCGGTGAGCGGCTGGTCATCAAAGGTGACGCTGCCGCCGGTCGGATGGATCAGGCCCATGATAGTGTTGATGGTGGTGGTCTTGCCCATGCCATTGCGGCCGAGCAAGGTGACGACCTCGCCGGCGCCGATGTTGAGCGAAATATCGAACAGCACTTTGGCTGCGCCATAGGCCGCCTGCAGGTTGGAGACGTTGAGCATCAGGCCGCCTCCTCGCCGAGATAGGCGGCGCGCACTTCGGCGTTGTCGCGGATGCTCTGTGGCGTGCCGGATGCGATGATGCGGCCATAGACCAGCACCGAGACGCGATCCGCCAGTGCGAACACCGCGTCCATGTCGTGCTCGATCAGCACGATCGGCAATTCGCGCCGCAGCTCCTGCAGGGTGTTGATCAGCCGCTGCGACTCGTCATGGCTGGTGCCGGCGAGCGGTTCGTCGAGCAGCAGCAGTTTGGGTTGGGCGGCCAGCGCGATGGCGATTTCGAGCTGGCGCTTTTCGCCATGGGACATCTGCCCGGCCGGCACGCTCGCGCGGCCCGCAAGCCCGAAGCGCGCCAGCAGCGTCATCGCGGTGTCGTTCAGCTTAGGCTCCGCCGCGGCGTTGCCGAAGAAGTTGAAGCTGGAGCCGCTGCGCGCCTGCACGGCAAGCGCGACATTCTCAAGCGCCGAGAAGCGCGGCAGGATCGAGGTGATCTGGAACGAGCGCACCAGCCCCAGCCGGGCGCGTTCCGACATCGGCAGCTTCGTCACGTCCTGGCCATCGAAGATGATGCGGCCGGAATCGGATTGGGCCAGACCGGAGATCTGGTGGATCAGCGTGGTCTTGCCGGCGCCGTTGGGGCCGATGATGGCGTGCAGCTCGCCGGCCTCGATATTGACAGACACGTCGTCGGTGACGCGCAGCGCGCCGTAATTCTTGCAGAGGTTCTGCAATTGCAGCGGAGCATTGCTCATGGCTTGCTCCCGAGCAGGCCGCCGATGCCGCCGCGGGCATACAGCACCACCAGGATCAGGATCGGGCCAAAGATCAGCGCCCAGTGTTCGGTGTAATGCGACAGGATATCCGCGAGCAGGCTGAACACCGCGGCGCCGATGATCGCGCCATGCAGCGAGCCGAGGCCGCCGAGCACGATCACGAAGATCAGATCGCCGGAGCGCTGCCAGGTGGTGAAGGCCGGGCTGACGAATTCGGTCTGGTTGGCGAGCAGGCAGCCGGAAACGCCGGCGATCATGCCGGCGATGACATAGGCGGTGAGCTGGTAGCGGTAGGGCGCAAAGCCGATCGCTTCCATGCGCACCGGATTTTCGCGGATGCCGCGCAGCACCCGGCCGAAGCGTGAGGCGACGATGCCGCGCAGCAGCAGATAAGCGCCGAGCAGGAAGCCGAACACGACGTAATACAGCACGATGTCGTTCTTCAGGATCTTCGAGCCGAACAGCGTGCTGCGCGAGGCCAGTGTCAGGCCGTCGTCGCCGCCATAGGCTGCGAGGGAAGTGCCGAGGAAATACAGCATCTGGCCGAAGGCCAGGGTGATCATGATGAAGTAGACGCCCTTGGTGCGCAGCGAGATCGCGCCGGTGAACAGCGCGAACAGGAACGAGACGGCGAGCGCCACGCCAAGCTGGATAAAACCGTCATTGATGCCGTGGCTGGACAGGATCGCGACGCTGTAGGCACCGAGGCCGACAAAGGCGGCGTGGCCGAAAGAGATCATCGCGCCGTAGCCGATCAATAGATCGAGCGACATCGCGGCGAGCGCCAGGATCATGATCCGCGTCACCAGCGCCAGAATAAACGACTGCGGTCCTTGCATGGCGAGCAGCGGCACCAGCGCGAAAAGGGCGAAGACAACCAGCGGCAAAACGAACACGCGGCCGGGGCGCGCGGGGACGCCGAGGGCAGCGGCAGCGGGAGTGTCGAGGTCGACGAAATTGTTCACGCTCATGTCCCGCTATTGCTTCGACGGGAACAGGCCGGACGGCCGGAAGAACAACACTGCGGCCATCAGGATATAGATCAGCATCGGCGCTATGGCGCGGCCGGTCTGGCTCGCGGTGGCGGGATCGAGCAAGACGCGCAGCAGCGTCGGCGCGAAGAAGCGCCCGAGCGTGTCGACGAGGCCGATCAGCAGCGCGGCAATGAAGGCGCCGCGGATCGAGCCGATGCCGCCGATCACGATCACCACGAAAGCGAGGATCAGCACATTGTCGCCCATGCCGGGCTCGACCGAGAGGATCGGCGCCACCATGGCGCCGGCAAAGCCCGCGAGCATGGCGCCGACGCCGAACACGATGGTGAAGAGGAAGCGGATGTTGACGCCGAGCGCGGAAACCATTGCCGCGTTGCTGGCGCCGGCGCGGACCAGCATGCCCAGGCGGGTCTTGTTGACGACGAGATACAGCGCGAGACCGACAGCCAGGCCGACGGCGATGATGACGAGGCGATAGACCGGATACAGCATGCCGTCGGTGATCTCGATGGTACCGGACAGCGCGTCGGGGATCGGCACGTTCAGCGGCGCGGCGCCCCAGACGAACTTCACTGCTTGATTGAGAAAGATGATGACGCCGAAGGTGGCCAGCACCTGGTCGAGATGGCTGCGGTCATAGAGGTGCCGAAAGATCAGCACTTCCAGCAGCAGCCCGAACGCCAGCGCCGTCGGCAACGCGAGTGCAAGGCCATAGAGGAAGCTGCCAGTCATGGCGGTGAAGGCGGCGACGAAATAGGCGCCGACCATGTACTGCACGCCGTGGGCGAGATTGATGAAGTCCATCACGCCGAACACCAGCGTCAGCCCGGCGGCGATCAGGAACAGGATCAGCCCGAACTGCAGGCCGTTCAGGATCTGGACGAGGGCAAGGGTGAGGGTCATGCGGCCTGGTTACCAATCTTGCTACCGCGGGCAATGAATCGCGGAGCTTATACTCTGTCGCCGCATCTGGGCTTCTTAACCTCGCCCCGCACTTGCGGGGAGAGGTCGGATGTCGCGCGCAGCGCGATATCCGGGTGAGGGGCCGGGCATTGCGCTCAATGCAACTTCAGTATTCGCGGATCGGAGGAGCCCCTCACCCCGACCCTCTCCCCGTGAAGAACGGGGAGAGGGAGAGGAAGCGGCTCCGCGATGGCCTGCTTACTGCGCTACGCAATCCTTGGCGTAGCGATCGGCGTAGTTGGTGAACACCTTTTCGACGATCTCGGTCTGGTACTTGCCGTCGGCGCGCTTGGCGACCTTGGTCAAATAGAAGTCCTGGATCGGGTAGCCGTTGGCGCTGTACTTGAACCCGCCGCGCAGCGAGGTGAAGTCGGCCCTCTTCATGGCCGCGGCCACCTTGGTCTTGTCGGAGAGGTCGCCCTTCAGCGACGTGACGGCGCTGTTGATCAGCATCGCCGCGTCGTAGGACTGGAACGCGTACGTGGCGGGGACGCTGTTGTAGGCGGCTTCGTAGGCGGCGACGAACTTCTTGTTCTGCGCCGTGTCGAGATTGGGCGCCCAGTTCGAGCCGCCGAACATGCCGACTGCCGCATCCTGCTGCGCCGGCAGCGTCGATTCATCGACGGTGAAGGCGGACAGGAAGGGAATGCGGTCGGCCAGGCCAGCCTGCTTGTACTGCTTGACCAGGTTCACGCCCATGCCGCCGGGCATGAAGGTGAAGACCGCGTCGGGCTTCAGCGCGGCGATCTTGGAGAGCTCAGCCTGGAAATCCAGCGTGCCGAGCGGCATGTAGGATTCCTCGACGACCTCGCCCTTGAAGTCCATCTTGAAGCCGGCGACCGAATCCTTGCCGGCCTGATAGTTCGGCACCAGCAGATAGACTCGCTTGTAGCCGCGGTCCTGCGCGACCTTGCCGAGGATCTGGTGGATCTGGTCGTTCTGATACGAGGTCACATAGAAGAACGGGCTGCATTCCTTGCCGGCGTAACTCGACGGACCGGCGTTCGGGCTGATCAGGAAAGTCTTGTTCTCGATCACCGGCTTGTGGATCGCCTGCAGGATGTTGGAGAAGATCGGGCCGACCACGAAGTCGACCTTGTCGCGCTCCAGCAGGCCCTTGACCTTGGTGACGGCGACGTCGGGCTTCAACTCGTCATCGACGACGATGACTTCGACGTCCTTGCCACCCATCTTGCCGCCGAGGTCCTTGACCGCGAGGTTGAAGCCGTCGCGGGCCTGCTGGCCGAGCACGGCGCCGGCGCCGGACAGCGAGACGATCACGCCGACCTTGATCTTTTCCTGCGCGACAGCCTGTCCGGCTGCGACGCTCATCAGGACGGCCAGGCCGGCCAATTTGATCTGCTGCTTCATCATTCCTCCTCCGATCGGCCACGATACGCAGCCGAAAAATGCGCCAACCCGAATTCTGTTCTTTCGCCCAGCTTATTCCGACCACGGCTGCCGCCGCAAGCAATGTAAAGCGACGGCTGGACGCAAGAACTCAGTCCATTTTTGCCATGCAAGCGGCAGGCCAATTTGTTTGAACCTTAAAGAAATATCCGGAATCGGCCGGCCGCCGGCTGCGGCGTTTTGACTTGCGGTCGTTGCCAAATTCCTTGAAGGTCAAAGCATTGGGCGTACCGGGCGGTACGAGGTTGGGGATTTCCCGCCACGTTGCTACCGTCGAAGTCTCAGGCAGGTAAGATTGCATCATGATTCTCGATTCCGAGACCAAAGCCGTCGAACTTCCCGATGATCACGGCGACGAATTGCGCCTGTGGCTGCGGCTGTTGACCTGCACCACCCTGATCGAGGGCGAGGTGCGCAGCCGGCTGCGCGAGCGCTTCGACGTCACGCTGCCGCGGTTCGACCTGATGGCACAGCTCGACAAAGTGCCGGACGGCATGACCCTGTCGGATGTCTCGAAGCGGATGATGGTGTCGAACGGCAATGTCACCGGCCTGGTCGAGCGCCTGGTCGAATCCGGCCATGTCGATCGCCGGACGTCGGATACGGATCGCCGGGTCCAGGTGATCCGGCTGACCAAGCTCGGCCGCGCCGAATTCCGCAAGATGGCCGAAGAGCACGAGACCTGGATCGCCGAAATCTTCACCGATCTCGCGCCAAAAGATGTCCGCGAATTGATGCGGCTGCTGGCCAAGACCAAGGCCTCGGCGCAGAAAGCCGCGCAGGACAAGGCTCTGTGAGCACTGCGATCGATCTCGAGGTCGAGTACAATAACCGCGCGCGGGTGCCCGGCCATCCCGCTGATATCGCGGGCTGGGCGCGCGACGCCAAGGCCTATCGCGAGACGCATCCAGGTTGGCGCGTCATCCCCTATGGCGCAGGCGCGCGCCACACCATCGATTTC
>JAQGKA010000180.1 GCA_028290355.1 Tardiphaga sp.
TGTCGTACTGATCCAGCGTCCGGACGCCGTCGGTGCCGACGGTCTGCTTCAGCGCCAGCGTGCCGTCGTCGTGAAACTGCTCGATCAGCACGCTGTGGCCTGAAACGTCGCGAACGCTGTGCTCGGACGTATAGGTCTTGCCGACGATACCGTAGGTGTAGATGTCGCGCGAGCCATCGGAATGACGGAGGGTTTCGGCGGTCAGGCTGCCGTCTGCAGCGTAGCTGGACTGCGCGTAAGAGCCGTCCTTCTGCGTCACCGTCTCCTGGCCGATATGGCCAAGGGCGTCATATCGATCGAGCGTCGTGGCGCTGCTGGCGTCGACGGCCTGCTTCAAGACCAGCGAACCGTCGTCACGAAAGCCTTCGATCAGCACGCTGTGTCCCGAGGCATCGGTGACCGTATGCAGGGAGGTGTAGTCGTTGCCAATGACACCGTAGCTGTAGATATCGCGCGACCCGTTGGCATGCCGGATCGTCTCGCTGGTTTCAGATCCCGCCGCATTGAAGGTGAACTGATCGAACGAGCCGTCGGCATAGTTCTTTGCAAAGTTTGTGAGATGGCCCGCGGTGTCATAGCTGGCGATATCGATTGAACGGTCGCCGTTCACCGCCTGCCGGAAGGCGAGATCGCCGTCGGCAAAGAAGCGTTCGATCAGCGTGGTATGTCCGCTGGCGTTAATGACGTCATGCTCGGACGTATAATCCTTGCGGGCAATTGCGGAACTGTAGACGTCGCGCGAGCCGTCGGCATGGCGAACCGTTTCGCTTGTGATGTTTCCGGCGCCGTCGATCGTCTGAATCTGGTAGGAGTCGCCAGCGGAAAGGCTGGATTGGGCCGCCGCAAGCGTGGCTGTGCCGATCGTGACGTCCGCGAACTTCAGGAACTCGATATTTGTCAGGTGATCGGTGCCGTCGCGGCCCGCAATCCGGTCGGCGACGTCAATCTGGTTTCCGACCCGGCTGATGGTGTAATCGCTGGCCTTGCCCGAGAACACCGCCGTATCGCTTCCATCGCCGCCGTCGATGTGATCATTGCCGATACCGCCGGTGATCACGTCATCGCCGGCGCCGCCATCGATCACGTCGTTGTCGCTCGATGCACCGACGAACCAGTCCTGATGGTTCGTCGTATCGAAGTGGATGTTGCGGACATAGAGGTCGAATGTGCCCGGCGAGCTGGCGTTGGTGCCATCCGCCGGCAGCAGAGCGACACCGTTGATCGAAACGTCCTTGATATGCAGCGCCCGCCCCGAGGTAGAGTTGGTCAGCGAGATGTCGACGCTGGTGATAGCGTCCGGATTGTCGAAGCTCACCGTGAAGGTCTGATACCCCGACGGATCCGTCGCCGGCTTGAATTCGAACAGTCCCGATACGGCAACCCCGTTGACCAGGACCTGCGCCTGCGCGCCGACGCCGCCGACGACGGAGCCATATCCAGTCAGGGTTATCGTCGTCGTCGTTAGCTTTCCGGCCGTGGCGGGGCCTCCGATGATCACGTCGTTTCCGGCGCCACCATGGATGACGTCATTGCCGAGCCCGCCATTGATCACGTCATTGCCCCGGCCGAGGTCGATGGTGTCGGCAATCGCCGAGCCGGTCACCGTGAGGTTGGGCACGGCGCCGTCGCCGTGGAAATATTGCGAGATCACGGTCGCGGCAGGCTTTCCCATCACCGAATAGCCAGTGGCAGAATACTGGTTGTTGAGATCCCATTGCCAGAGTTCGACGCCCTTCAGCCAGCTGCCGCCATGGGCGGTCCAGACCTGAAAGAAGGCGTTGTAGGCGTCGGCCTGTTCGCCCGCGTCGGCAGTGCCGCCGGACGTCCAGGCTCCCGGCCGGATGGCGGTGCCGTCGAGGCTGCGATAGCCGACCTCGGTCATCAGCACGGGCTTGCCGTATTGCTCGGACAAGGAGTGAAGGAAATCGACCGGCGATTTGTTCTGGAATGCCGTTGCGTAATACGGATTGAACGGCACGTCGTTCCAGGCGTGGACCAGGTCCTGCACCGTCGGCGCCGTGCTCGAGGTCAGCGGCGGATAGGTGTTCACGCCGATGGTGTCGACCTGATCCCAGAAGCTGACCTTGTAGGCCTCGTCCGTCGCCGCGGCATAGGTCAGTTCCCCATGGTAAACTTGGCGAACCGCCGATATCAGGTCGGTCCAGTAACCCCGATAGGTCTGACCCGACAGGCTGCTCATTTCATTGCCGAGCGCGAACGTCTCGACGCCGCCGGCCTGCGCGATGGTGGCGAGGTGCACAATTTCGGCTTTGTAGGACGCGAAGAAAGAACTGACGTCCGTGGGGGCCAGGGCGGATGACGCCGTTCCATTGAGCGTGGAAATCGCCGGCTTGAACAGCACCGAAAGTCCCGCAGCATGCGCGGCACTAAAGCCTGCCAGCAAAGTCGCGTCGCTTTCGGTCTTGCCGGGATCCGCAAATACGGCGTTGCTGGTTCCGCTCTGGGTCCAGATGCGCGCAGTCAGTTCGATCGAGTTGGAACCGAGCGATGCGATGGTTTGGAATGCCTGATTTGCAGAGGCGCTCGCAAATTGCCCGTTCCACTCGGAGAGCGCACCGAAGCCTTGAACATCGAAGATATTTGCCACACGGAACTCCATCGTTGTTTGACGGATATCGGAAAGCCCTAACGTTCCTCTTAAGGATTCGAAGAAGAATCTTACGACTGTGGGAACTGCGCGAAATAGCGTGACGAAATTCGTACTGCGTTATTTCTGCAACGCGAATTCACATCGCGCCATCGCTATTGGTTCCGCTTCTGGAACCACGCGGAGAATTGGAACCGCGCAATGTGAGGGCTGCGAGTTAGCTGGTGGAAGAACGCGGTGAAATTTTCGCGCGGCGTTTCACTTCGGATCGGCACTCGCCGTCACTGGCCGCACCGGATCGCCTTCGCGCAGCAGCGCACCGGCGCGCGCCACCACGATGTCGCCTTCGCTCAATCCTTCGCGGATTTCCACTCGGCCCGCCGACATCAATCCGATTTCGACGCGCCGGGCTTCGACGCGCTGCCGCCGCACCACCTGCACCACCGTGCCGCCGGTGCCGTAGAGGATGGCGGTCAAGGGCACCGCGATGCCGCAGCTCTCGCCGGTCTTGATCATGGCGCGCGCATAGGCGTTGCTCATCAGCCGCCGCGCCGAGGTGATCGAGACGATGACCTGGCCGAGTTGGCTGTTGGGTTCCACCGTGGCGGCGACGCGGCGGACCTTGCCGTCCATCTCGCCGGTGCCGATCACCTTGATCTTGACGGCCTGGTCGACCTTGAGTTTTGGCAGATCGCGGGTCGGCACCTGGCCAATGAAATCGAATTCGCTGCGGGCGATGATGCTGAACAGCGCCTCGCCCTTGCCGGAGGCGATAGTGCCGACGACGGCGCTGGATGCACTGACCAGTCCGGCGACGGTCGCCTGCACCTGCAGTGAACCGCCCTCGGGCGGCGTCAGCCGGGCCAGAATCTGGCCGGCGGTGACGGTCTCACCGGCATCGACCAGCACCTCGGCGACCTTCAGGCCGGGGCGATCCGGGCGGATCGACACTTCCTCTTTCGGAACCAGAATGCCCGAGACTTCGACGATCGCCGAAAAGCAGGACTTTGCCGCGGTGAGTACGGTCACTGCGGCGCCCTTCGGCGCATCTGGCTCATCTGCCGCGAAGGCCGGCAGGCACAGCGCGCCGAGCATCAGTGTCGCCAGTGTTGCAGACAGCCCGCGCGCGGAGGGAGGATGGATCGGCATGGTCATTTCACCCTTGTCCCCCTTGGCTCGATGGCCGGCGGCGCGCCCGGACGGTCTTCCTCGCCGCTCGAAATCAGCAGCTTCTTGCCGTAGCGCCAGGACAGCTCGCCGACATCGTCCATCATCATGAACATCGCCGGCACGAAGATCAGCGACAGCACCGTCGAGAAGATCAGGCCGCCGATCACCGCCAGCGCCATCGGCGAGCGGAATTCGCCGCCGGCGCCCCAGGCCAGCGCCGATGGCATCATGCCCGCGGCCATGGCGATGGTGGTCATCACGATCGGCCGCGCCCGCTTCATGCCGGCGTCGATGATCGCCTCTTCGCGCTTCTTGCCGTCGCGGATCGCCTCGACCGCGAATTCCACCAGCATGATGGCGTTCTTGGTGACGATGCCCATCAGCATCAGGATGCCGATCCACACCGGCGTGGTCAGCTGCTTGCCGGTCACCAGCAGCGCCAGGATCGCGCCGCCGATCGACAGCGGCAGCGAGAACAAGATGGTAATCGGCTGTAGGAAGGTGCCGAACAGCAGCACCAGCACCGCATAGACCATCATCAGACCGGCCGAGATCGCTGTCGCGAAGCCGTCGGAGAGTTCGTTCAGGCTCTCGGCGTCGCCGGATTGCTTGACGCTGACATTCTTCGGCAGGCTCTTCATGACCGGCAGGTCGTAGATCTTCTTCATGGCATCGCCGAGCGCGGCGGTGCCGACCAGGTCGGCGGCGACCGTGGCCTGCCGTTCCCGGTCATAGCGGTTGATGCTGGTCGGGCCCTGGTCGAGCTTGATATCGGCGACGACTGAGAGCGGCACGCCGCCGCGGCCGCCGCCGATCGGCACCCGCAACTGTTCCAGCACCTGGAAATCGGCGCGCGCGCTATCTTCCAGCTGGACTCGGATCGGCACCAGGCGATCGCCGGCGTCGAATTTCGCCAGCGCCGGCCCGACATCGCCGATGGTGGCGACGCGGATGGTTTCCGACAGGCTTTCGGTGGAAACGCCAAGCCGGGCGGCAAGATCGGCGCGGGGCTGCACCCGCAGCTCGGGCCGGTCCAGCGAGGTCTCCGAGATGACGTTCGCGATCAGCGGAATCCGCTTCATCTGCGTCGCCAGTTCGTTGGCCACGTTGCCGACGATATTAACGTCGGCGCCAGTCACCACCAGCGAGATCGCGCGCAGCCCGTTTTCGTCCAGAAACCAGTAGCGGATGTCCGGCACGCTTTCGAGTTCTTTGCCGATCTCGAGTTCAAGCAGGCGTTGCGTATGTGCGCTGTCGCGTTCGCCTTTCGGCGTGTAGTTGATGATCAGCGCCGCGCGCCGCACCTCGAACAGGCCCGGCGGCACCCGGCCGCCATCGACGAACACGCTTCTGACCTCCGGACGCTTGCGCAGCCGTGCCACGATGTCCTCGGTGACCTTTTCGGTGAAGGCGAGCTGCGAACCCGGCGGCAGTTCCATCGCCAGCAGCGAACGTGCGGTGTCCTGCGCCGGCAGGAAACCCTGCGGCAGCAGCTGGATGCTCCAGATCGACAGCGCAAAAATGCCAAGGCCGACCAGCACCGTGAGGTAGTAGTGCTTCACCGACAGGGTCACGAGCCTGGTATAGGTCCGCAGCACGCGGCCGGGCGGCGGATCGTCGTGCGGATGATCCTTGAGGAAGTAGGCCGCCAGCACCGGCGTGACGAAGCGCGCGGCCAGCAGCGAGAAGAACACCTGCACCGAGACGGTGATGCCGAACTGCTTGAAGAACTGCCCGGCGATGCCCGACATGAAGCTGGCCGGAGCGAAAATCGCGATGATGGTGAGGCTGATGGCGATCACGGCGAGGCCGATTTCGTCGGCGGCCTCAAGCGCTGCGCGGTACGGCGATTTGCCCATCCGCATGTGCCGCACGATGTTCTCGATCTCGACGATGGCATCATCGACGAGAATGCCGGTGGACAGCGTGATGGCCAGAAAGCTCACCAGGTTCAGCGAGAAGCCGAGCAGGTCCATCACCCAGAACGCCGGGAAGATCGACAACGGCAGCGAGATCGCGGCGATCACGGTGGCGCGGAAATCGCGCAGGAACAGGAACACGACGATCACCGCCAGGGTAGCGCCTTCGAACAGCGTGCTCATCGCAGCTTCGTAGTTGCCCTTGGTGAAATCCACCGAGGTATCGATCAGCTTCAGGTCGACGTCGGGATAGGCCACCTTCAGCGCATCGATGCGCTTCTGCACGGCGGCGGCGACCACCACGTCGCTGGCGC
>JAQGKA010000071.1 GCA_028290355.1 Tardiphaga sp.
ACGAAGAAGCCCAACGTGCCGGAATGGATCGTGGTCCAGTAGCCGTCGGGATCCTTGAGGCCGGCATCGACCTGGTCCCATCCAGCGGGCTTGTAAGGCTCCAGCGCGTCCTGGGCTTTCGCCTTCATGCCGAAGGTGACGCCGAAATAGCCGATGTCGCCGACCGGATTGGCCTTCTCGGCGAGAATTTGCGCCAGCGCCTGGCCGGAATTCTTGTTGTCGTGCGGCATCTCGATATTGAGGTCGGCCTTGATCGCCTTGACCATCGACGCCCAGTCGGCCCATTCCGGCGGACAATTATAGCAGATCACGTCGGCGGCACGGGCGGGCGCCTGAGGCGCGAAGAACGCGAGGGCAAACAGGGACGCAACAAGAAAGCGCATCTTCATGGCGGAAATCTCCGGCTGGCAAATGGACTATGGCCTGTCGGCGCGTGCCGGCCAGACGTTTCAATGGCAGCAGCTACATGGCGGGCATGACAGATTCACGACAATCGGAACTCCGTCCCGCGGAATGTCGCTGCAGCGCGAAAAGGCGCCCTCGTCAGTATAATACAAAGAGGTAAAGCATTGATCTAATTGAAATGGTCGGGGCACAAGGATTCGAACCTTGGACCTGCAGTACCCAAAACTGCCGCGCTACCAGGCTGCGCTATACCCCGACAATCCCGTGTCGATACACGCTTAACCCGGGGGCAGCAAGGCACCTGCGGCGCCTCTCCCGCTCAGCGCGCCTTGAACAGCGGATGCACGATCTGGTCGCCCGGAACGATGCCGTATTTCTTGGC
This sequence comes from Tardiphaga sp., assembly GCA_028290355.1. GTDB lineage: Bacteria > Pseudomonadota > Alphaproteobacteria > Rhizobiales > Xanthobacteraceae > Tardiphaga. Next base: position 788 of record JAQGKA010000071.1, read on the forward strand.
GGTGCCGGCGATCACCTCGAGCACGCCCTTGGTGGGACCGCCGGACGGGATGATTTTCGTCGATTGCGGTTCGGTGTTCTCGGCGATGCGCAGGATGCGGCCGTCGGCGCGGATGAAGATCATATCCAGCGAGAGGAAGGTGTTCTTCATCCACATCGAGACCTGCTGCTCGGGGGTGAAGTCGAACAGCATCCCACGGCCGTCCGCCAGTTCCTTGCGGTACATCAGGCCGGTCTCGCGCTCCTTGTCGGTGGTGGCCATTTCGACGGAGAACATCTGCACGCCGGACTTGGTGACGATCTCCAGCGGCTGGACGTCGGCGGCAGCGGCGACGCCGTTCAGGGACACCAGCGCGACCATCGCGGCGAAGGCCAGCAGCGGCGCGCGGAGAGAAGCGGCAAAACCACGGAAATTCATGAACAGCAATCCACGCCAAAACCCGGTCGAGGCGCCGGGCGTCCGAACCCTAGCCCGACGATGATGGCAAATACCAGACGGGCCCCATGCACAGCCGCGTGATGGCGGTGCATGACCGACTTCAGGTTCGGATTTCGATCGGGATCAGTGCGACGACAGGCCGGGGGTGCCGGCTTCCGGCTGGATCTCGGCCGCCATCATGCCCTTGGAGCCGGGCCCGAAACGCACCAGCACATACTGTCCAGGGCGCAACTCGGTCATGCCGAAGCGGCGCAAGGTTTCCATGTGTACGAAGATATCCGGGGTGCCCTCACCGCAGCTCAGGAAGCCGAAGCCGCGCAGCCGGTTGAACCACTTCACCTGCGCCCGCTCCAGACCGCTGGTCGGCGTGACGTTGACATGGGTGCGCGGTGGCAGCATCTGCGCCGGATGGATCGCAGTGGATTCGTCCATCGAGACGATCCGGAATGCCTGATAGCCCTTGGCGCGCCGCACACATTCGACCACGAGGCGCGCGCCTTCATAGGCGGTCTGGTAACCGTCGCGGCGCAGCACCGTAACATGCAGCAGCACGTCGGCTGCGCCATTGTCGGGGATGATGAAGCCATAACCCTTGGAGGCGTCGAACCATTTGATGACGCCACTGATTTCGACGAGATCGGCGGCCGCGCCCTCAGCGAGACCCGCAAAAGGATCCAGTGCATCGCGATCGGCATTGGCTGGAAATTCCGCCGGTCCGGCTCGCGATGACCCAGCACCGCCCGGTATCAGGCTTCCCAACCGCTTGGACTCAAATCCGTCCGACCCCATGACCCCGGATCCCACACTTATTGCGGACTGTCTGCGCCATGACAGCCACCCCCGCATGCCCATCGATGACAATTCATGATGACGCACCGCGAATCTCGCACGTCGAAGATAACACTGTCGCTTGTGGGGCAAAGACAAAAAACGAACACAGTGCGAGCTATGAACAGACTTGCGCTCGCGCGAATCAATCATGCATCAGTTGCCGACGAACGGCCCGAGCGTCTCGCCGATGTCATGGCGAATGACGAGATCGGCGTGCTCGTCCTGCTCCGTCTGCTCATTGTTGATGATTACGAGTCGGGCACCGGCGTTTTTTGCTAGCAACGGAAAGCCCGCGGCAGGCCACACCACCAGCGACGATCCGATTGCGATGAACAGGTCGCATTGCCGCGCCAACTCCGCGGCGCGGTGCATCTCCGCTTCCGGCATCGCCTGGCCAAATGAAATCGTCGCGGTCTTCACCGGCTCATCGCATACGATGCAAGACGGCGCCAGCCCGTCGGCATCGAAGCGTGTCTTCACCCAGGAAAGTTCATAGGATTTTCCACAGCCGATGCAGCGCGCGTAAGTGGTGTTGCCGTGCAGCTCGATCACGTCATCGGTTTTGAAGCCGGACGCCTGATGCAGGTTGTCGATGTTCTGGGTGATGATGGCGGGAATCTTGCCGGCCTTGTAGAGCGATGCGAGCGCGCGATGCCCGCGGCCCGGCTTCGCCGCCGCAAAGGTCGGCTCCATTGCAAAGCGGCGCCGCCAGGCTTCGTCGCGGGCGTCCTGGCTGGCGACGAACTCGTCATAGGGGATCGGTTTGTTGCGCGTCCACAGCCCCCCGGGCGAACGGAAATCCGGAATCCCGGTTTCGGTGGAGATGCCGGCACCGGTGAACGGCACGATGATCGCGGCCTCGGCGATCATGTCGCCAAGCTGTTCCACGCCGCTGCGAAGACTGGTTGCTATCATGGGAGAGTCCGGATGGATGAACTGCAACGATAATGCCGCAGACGGCAGTCGGGTGCCATGCTCTCATGAAGGGGGCGACGCCAGCAGCTTACAAAGAGCCCGCAACTGGGACACCGAAAGCGATCGGATATCGGGAGTCGGCATGATACGCGCGCGCCGAACTGAAGCGTTGGAATACGCTACCGGCACGCCGCTTGAAATAGGAGGCGGCGGTGTTGAAACACCGCCTGAAAATCCATCGCACAAGCGAAGCCGAGAAGCGGCGTCGCCTTTTCAGTAATTGAGTACCAGCAGTAAAAGCAATGCTGCTTATGGTTTACGCCGCGCGCGAGACCTCTTTCGACGAATCGTCTTTCGCCGCTTCGTCCTTCTTCGGCTTGGCGACTGGCGTCGCCTGCGACTTCTTCACCGACTTGCCGTAATGCGAAAGCTTTTCCAGCTCGGCTTCAAGTTCTGCCTGCCGCGCAGCGACTTTCTCCGCCAGCTTGTCGGTGGCGTGATCGCGCAATGCAGCAAGTTCTTCGATGCTCAGTGAGTCCAGATCGATCTTGGCCATGACAGTCTCCCGTTTGTTTCGAGCTAGCGGGAACAGTTCTGCGCCGCAAGCAGTGCGCTGCGCTTATCCACCGC
>JAQGKA010000083.1 GCA_028290355.1 Tardiphaga sp.
TGAGCTTCCGCTATTTGCGACCGTTGATCGGGCATCCCTTTGGATGCACCGCGGCATGCCGTTTGCGCAAAAGTTGAGCGGCGCTTGCCTAAACAAATGCCTTTACGATATAGTAAAGTAACTTAACGATATGGCATGACCAGGCAGCACCCGAATGTGGCCTCTGACCCATCGCTGCGGACAGTTTCGTCCGAGGCGCTGCTGATCGATGGTTCGGACGCGGCGTTTCGGCGGATGATTCATATGCTGATGGCGGTCGGTAATTCGGTGGACGTCATGCGGGCCGGTTTTGCGCAGGTCATTGGGATTAGCGCACCCCAGCACGAGCTTCTGATGCTGATTTATCGCGTCAACGACGGAAATGGCATCGGCGTGGGTGAGCTGGCGTCTCTTGTGAAGCTGACCAGCGCCTTTGTTGCCACCGAAACGAAGAAGCTGAGCGCTGCGGGATTGATCGAGAAAGTCTCCGATACGGTCGACCGGCGGCGCGTCACGCTTCGGGTCACCGCGCTCGGTCTGAAGCGTCTTGCGTTCCTGTCGGCCACTCAGCGCCAGGTCAACGACGTGCTGTTCGAATGTTTCGACGCCGGGGCATTTCAAAGATTTTCGCATTACCTCGAGCAGGTCCTGCCATGCAGCGAACGCGCGGCGGAGCTTGTGACGAGGATCGCGCGCGAGCTCAAGCAATCGCGTGCCAGAACGCCTCGGCGGGCGAGGCAAAACGCCGCACTCATCGGAGAAATCAAATGCTGAAGACGGGTGCCGAACATCTCGCGTCGCTTCGCGACGGCCGTGTCGTCTACATCGGCAGCGAGCGGGTCGATGACGTCACCGCGCACCCTGCTTTTCGCAACGGCGCGCAGTCGATCGCCGCGATTTACGACGCGAAGGCCGCGGCGGAAAATCGCGACCTGCTGACCTACGAGGATGGCGGCAAGCGCTACAGCGGTTATTTTCTCCAGGCGCGCAGTCGCGAGGACCTCGAATTCCGTTACAACGTTCATCGCACGATCGCGAACCTGTCCTACGGCATGTTCGGACGCTCGCCCGACCACGTCTCGAGCTTCGTCACCGGCATGAGTCTGAAGCCGGACGTGTTCGGCCAGTATGCGGGCAACCTGCTGGCCTATTACGACCACCTGCGCGGCAACGACATCTACGCCGTCTACGCCGTGGTGCCGCCGCAGGCGGCGCGAAATCCGGATTTCTACGAGAAGAACAATCTGCCAATCCCGACGCTGCAGGTGGTGCGCGAGGACGAGGATGGCGTGGTGATTTCCGGCATGAAGATGCTGGCGACCGGCGCCGTCTTCGCCAACGAGATCTGGATCGGCAACCTCATTCCGCTGGCGCCCGGTCAGTCCGCGCAGTCGATCACCTGCGCGGTGCCCTGCAACGCTCCCGGCCTGTCGCTGTGGTCGCGCAAGCCATTCGAGCGCGACACCACATCCGACTTCGAGAACCCGCTGGCGCACCGGTTCGACGAAACCGACAGCATGCTGCTGTGCGACGAGGTCAAGGTGCCGTGGGACAGGGTGTTCGTCCACAACGATGCGACGCTGGCACGGCAGATCTACATCCAGACCGCCGGCCATACCTATGGCAATCATCAATCCAACGTTCGCTTCCACGCCAAGATGCAGCTGATCCTGGGCGTCGCTAGCCGGATCACGCAGGCTTCCGGCGCGGACCAGATTCCGGCGGTCCGCGAGGTGCTGGGCAAGCTCGCGGCGTGGGAAGCGACGCTCGGCGGCATCATCATGGGGCAGATCCAGGCGGCCGAGCAGTGGCCGGCGGATGGCTATTACTGCTTCAACCGTCGTTTCGTTTACGCCGCACTGAACTGGTGCACCGAGAACTATTCGACCATCATCGACCAGCTCAGGGAATTGTCGGGCGGCAGCGTATTCCAGATGCCGGCGGACATCTCGGTGATGAACGATCCGGTCCTGAAGGACACGTTTCTCGAATACTGGGCATCGCCGCAACTGCCGGCCGTCGACCGCATGAAGCTCTACAAGCTGGTCTGGGATCTGGTCGGTTCGGAATTCGCCGGCCGGCATCAGCAATATGAAAAGTTCTATGCCGGCGCGTCGTTCATCATCCGCAATTACAATTACACCCATGCCGACTGGGACGCCTATCACGGCGTCGTCGATGGCCTGCTGAACAGCTACGGCGTTCCGGGCCAAGGCGCTGCAACGCCGGCGGTATCGCCATGACCGGAACGCTCGCCGAACATGACGATGTCTACCGGCAGCAGGGATTTGGCGCATCGTCCGGCATTGGACAGCGGCCGGCACTGCTGATCGTGGATTTCGTCGAAAGCTTTGCAGACCCGACAATGTTCGGCGGCGGCAACATCCCGGAAGCCATTGCCGCGACGGCTCGCCTGCTGGCATTTGCGCGCAGCCGGCATTGGCCGGTTGCGATGACGCGCATCGTCTTCGCTGACGACGGCGCCGACGCCAACATTTTCACGCGCAAGGTGCCGGGCCTGCTGGCCCTGACCGAGACCAATCCCCACGGCGCCATCGTTCCCGAGTTGACGCCGATTGCCGGCGAGCTGGTGCTGCGCAAGCGGCTGCCGTCGGCCTTTGCCGGGACGGATCTCACGGCGTGGCTGGCGGGCCGCGGCGTCGACACGGTGATCGTGACAGGCGCCACGACATCGGGTTGCGTCCGCGCCAGTGTCGTCGATGCCATGGGCAATGGCTTCATCACTGTGGTGGCGCGGGATTGTGTGGGCGACCGCGCGCTGGCGCCGCACGAGGCCAACCTGTTCGACATGCAGCAGAAATATGCGGACCTGATGACATCGGACGAGATCGTCGCGACGGTTTCGGCGCGGTTCGCACAGGCAAAGGAGTAATCGCAAGTGGTGGACTCTCTCGGCTTTCGCCTCAAGCTCGGCATCATCGCGCCGTCGACCAACACCTCGGTGCAGCCGGAGATGGAGGGCATGCGCCCCTACGGCGTGACCAATCATTTCGGCCGCCTCTACATTCCCGATGATCCCATCAGGAACGACGAGGATTTCAACCGGCTGATGGTCAACATCCGCGCCACCATGGAAGATACCGCGCGCAGCGTCATGACCTGCCAGCCGCAGCGGCTGGTGTTGGGGATGTCGTCGGAGACGTTCTGGGATGGCCTCGACGGCAGCGAACGCCTCGCCGCCCGGATGCGCGAGATCGCCGGCGGTGCGCCGGTGACCATGGGATCGGATGCCGTGCGTGCGGCGCTCGCCAAATATCCCGGCGTCCGCCGCATCGCGGTGATCACGCCCTATATGCCGGTCGGCGACGAGCAGGTCCGGCGTTTCTTCACCGATTGTGGCTTCGAGATCGTCGCGCTGAAGGGGCTGAAATGCGGGAGCCCCGTCGAGATCGCTTATGTGAGCGAGAAGCAGCTCCGCGATGCCATCAATGAGGTCAACGACCCGTCCGTCGATGCGATCGTGCAGGTCGGCACGAATCTTGCGATGGCACGGCTGGCGGGGGTCGCGGAATTCTGGCTGGACAAGCCGGTGATCGCCATCAACACCGCGATCTACTGGCATGCATTGCGCGAAAGCGGCATTGCGGATCGCGTCACCGGCTTCGGCTCGCTGCTGCTCGACCACTAACATATGACAGGTTCAGGAGATCTCAGGATGATTGCCCAGATGGAAAATTCACTGTGATCGCCCAGCAGGTCATCAACGGCCTGATGCTCGGCGGCATCTATGTGCTGATCGCCGTGGCGTTCACGCTGGCGATCGGCGTCCTGAATTTTCTCAACTTTTCGATTCCCGGCACCTTCATGGTGGGCGGCATGGTGTCGTGGGCGATGATCAAGGTCGGCTGGCACTGGACCATTGCGTTCAGCGCGGCATTGCTCTGCGCCGCCTTTGTTGGATTGCTGGTCTATTGGCTGACCTATCGGCCCAGCAAGAACAGTGACCCCGAGGTGCCGCTAGTGAGTTCGCTGGGCTTTCTGGTTCTGCTGGAGAATATCGCCATCATCTATCTGGGATCGGACCAGCAATCGTTCCCGCAGATCATCGCCGATTTCAACATGCGGATCGGGCCGGTGGTGATCGGCGGCGCGCAGTTGATCAGCCTGGTGGTTTCGCTATGCGTGGTGTTCGGCCTCTCGATCTTCCTGAAGAAGAGCAATGCCGGCCGCCGCATTCGCGCCATCGCCGAGAACCGCGACACCGCGGCGCTGCTCGGGGTCAATGTCGGCGCACTGGTGCCGCAGCTGTTCGTGTTCAACGCGCTGTTCACGGCGCTGGGCGGCATCCTGTTCGCCATCAGCTATCTGCAGGTCTCGCCCTTCATGGGCGAGAACCTCGGCTTCAAGGGCGTCAGCGCGATGATCATCGGCGGCATGGGCAGCATCTGGGGCGCCATCATCGGCGGCTTGCTGATCGGTCTCGTCGAGGTGCTGTCGATCCAGTCGCTCGGATCGGATTTCGTCAACATCTGCGTCTATGGCCTTCTGCTGCTGCTGCTGATCATCAGGCCCGAAGGATTGCTCGGCAAGCCGGCGGCAAGGGACAAGCTGTGATGACCGGTTACAGTCTCGGCATCCTCGTCCTGCTGTCGTTCAACGTGATCGCCGCCTATGCAGTGTATCTGCCGCTGGCGGCGGGACAACTCAATCTCGGCATAGCCGGTTTCATGGTCGTCGGCGCCTACACGGCCTCGTTCCTGACCAACGAATTCGGCTGGCCGGTTGCTGGCGCCGTCGCCAGCGGCGGCGCGGTGGCGGCCGCCGTCGCGCTGCTGGTGGCCATCCCGATCCTGCGTACCCACGGCATCTACCTGGCGCTCGCCACTTTCGCGCTCGGGCAGGTGATCGCGGCGGTCTTCCTCAATCTCGAAGTGGTCGGCGGGGCGTCCGGCTATCCCGTCACGGTGCATATCGAAGCCATGGCGGTGATCGGTACGGCGATCGGCGTGGTGGCGTTCATGGCGCTGCTCTCGACCACGCGGTTTGCGCTCTACCTCACCGCGGTGAAAAGCGATCCGCTGGTGTCGGACCTGATGGGCATCAACATCCGCTTCATCAAGGTCGCGGCGTTTACGCTCGGCGCCGCCGTCGCCGGGATTGGCGGCGGCCTTTATGCGCATCACTTCAACTATATCGAAGCGCAGTATTTCAGCGTCATGTTGAGCACCTATACGGTACTCTATGTGCTGCTCGGCGGCACGCAGACCGTGTGGGGACCGCTGGTCGGCGCGCTGATCTTCACGCTGATGCCGGAACTGCTGCGATCCAGCGCGCAATGGCGTTACGCGCTGTTCGCGATCTTCATCATCCTGTTCATGGCCGTGCGCCCGCAGGGCTTGCTCACCACTGGTCTGGGCAGCTATCTGCGCAAGCGCTTCGCGCGGGAGGCCGCGTGATGAGCGCAACGCCATTCCTGTCGGTGCAGGGCCTCAGCAAATCCTTCGGCGGGCTCAGCGTGATCCGCGACCTGTCGTTCGACGTGATGAAGGGCGCTTCGACGGCACTGATCGGCCCGAACGGCGCCGGCAAGACCACCGTGTTCAACCTGATCAGCGGCGTCT